>JBAPWR010000552.1:0-1767 GCA_049283775.1 Thiobacillus sp. | reverse complement strand
GGCTGTCGACTTCGCGGAAAGCCAGGGTGTCGCCGGCCAGATCGCGCGTCGCCTCGCTGACCAGAATCTCCGTACCGTAGAACTTGTTCGCCTGCTCGAGCCGCGAGGCCAGATTCACCGTGTCGCCGATCACGGTGTAGCCGCGCGAAGTCTCCGAGCCGATGTTGCCGACCGTCACCTCGCCGCTGGCGATGCCCATGCACACATTCACCTCAGGCAGACCGTGGCGGACGCCGAACAATTCAGGCAGGCCGGCGCGGAATTCATCCATCAGGCGCATCTGCTCGAGTGCGGCGAGGCAGCACAGCCGCGCATGATCGGCCGGGTCGGTAAAAGGCGGGCCCCAGAAGGCCATCACCGAATCCCCGATGTACTTGTCGACGATGCCCTGCTGGCTTCGCACCACTTCCGACATCATCGAGAAATAGCGGTTGAGGAAGCGCACCGCCGCGTCCGGCGTAAGGCCTTCGCACATCCGGGTGAAGCCTTCAAGGTCGGAAAAGAACACCGTCATCAGCCGGTGCTCGCCGCCGTCGGCGGGCAGACGGTTCTCCAGCAAGCCGCGCACGATGCGCGGGTCGACGTACTGGCCGAAGGTCTCGCGTATGCGCTCCTTCTCGCGCAGCCCGATCACCATATGGTTGAACGAATTGGCCAGGGTGGCCAGCTCGTCGTGGGTCCTGACCATGATCTCCACCTCGAGATCACCCGCCTCGACCGCACGCGTCCCGCCCAGCAGGCGCTTCACCGGATCCACCAGCGAACGCGTGACGAAGGCAGCAAAGATCAGCCCGAGCAGGGTGGCGATCGCGGTGATGATCCAGTTGAGCCAGGTCGCGCGCGCCTCCTCCACTTTCGCCTGCCGCGCCGTATCCTGGGTCAGTTTGTTCAACAGGTCGATGGCCTTCTGGATCTCGACATCGACGGTGTCCTTCTCGCGCAGCAACGCGTCGCGCACCAGCTTCTGCGATCGCGGCGTGCCCTCCTCGGCCTCGATCTGGAATTGACGAAAAGTCGCGTGGAAATGCTGACGCGAGGTCTGGATGGCCGGCAACTGGCGCTCGAGCAGGCTCAGGGTGACGCGGTCGAGTTCGATGCCCTCGGCTGCCAGCGCCTCGCCCAGCATGCGTATCGACGAATCGACGATCTGGTCGGCGTTGACCCCGCGCATGTCGAAATTGAACGACTCGCGGGACAGATAATCGGGGTCGGGACGCGCCGCCTCCATCCCGGCCATCACCCGCTCCATGTGCACCATCTGCTGGCGGATCAGGATTTCCACGCTCGCCACCTGTTGCTGCAGCGGCAGGTAGTAGTCGGAAAGCGCCCGCACCTGGTTGTTGAGGTTGCGGAAGTTGAGCACCGACAGCCAGGTGACGATCACCATCAAGGCCAGCAGGGTGGTGGTGATGCTGAAAATCTTCAGACTGATCGGCAGTCGCATGGGGCTCGCTCCTCGAGGTGCGCAACAGTCGACAGCCTGCGTCGATGCCGCTGCTTCGTCAATATCCCGTGGTGCTCCATGTCGGATCTGGCGAAGCCCGGCTCAGCCGAACCGCCTCGCGTTCAGAGAGCTTCGAAATGCGCGACCATGCGCCGGCGCATCGCGGCGTCGGGCAAGCGTCCGAATCCGGCACCCATGTTTTCGACCATGTGATCGACCCGGGAAGTGGCGGGAATCGCGCAGGTCACCGCTGGATGGGACACCACGAATTTCAGCAGATACTGCGCCCAGTTCGCGCAATCGAACTCCGCCGCCCACGGCGG
>JBAPWR010000551.1:0-1771 GCA_049283775.1 Thiobacillus sp. | reverse complement strand
GACGGTGTAGTTCAGCTCGGCGAGCTGCTGCACCTCGTCCTCGGTGTTCCAGGCGATGCCCTTGCCGCCGTTGCCGATCTTGGTCATCAGCGGGCCCAGCGCGGTGAACTTGCGGTAGGTGTCGCCGTAGTCGCGCGTCACCACCGTCATGCTCGGCATGGTCTTGCCGGGGATGGGATCGACCTCGCCCTTCTTCCAGTCGCGCACCGCCATGCTCTGGCCGAGCTCGGACGGGGTGTCGTGCATCAGCGGCGTCAGCACCAGGTCCTTCTGGGTGCCGAGATGGGTGGCGGCGATCTCGGAAAACTTCTTGGCGATGAACTTGTAGATTTCCCAGTCGGACTTCGATTCCCACAGCGGCTGGACCGCCTCGCTCAAGGGGTGGATGAAGGGGTGCATGTCCGAGGTGTTCAGGTCGTCCTTCTCGTACCAGGTGGCCGACGGCAGCACGATGTCGGAATACAGGCAGGTGGTCGACATGCGGAAGTCGAGCGTCACCAGCAGGTCGAGCTTGCCCTCGGCGCCCTTGTCGTGCCACACCACTTCCTTCGGCTTGGCCTCGCCGAGCTCGCCGAGGTCGGGGCCCATCACCGCGTTCTGGGTGCCGAGGAAGTACTTGAGGAAGTACTCGTGGCCCTTGCCGGACGAACCGAGCAGGTTGGAACGCCACACAAACAAATTACGCGGGAAGTTCTTCGGATTGTCCGGGTCCTCGCAGGAAAACTTCAGCGCGCCGCTCTTGATCTGCTCGACCGCGTACTTGACCGGATCGATTCCTGCGGCGTCAGCCGCCTTGGTGATCTCCAGCGGGTTGGTTTCCAGTTGCGGTGCGGACGGCAGCCAGCCCATGCGCTCGGCGCGCACGTTGAAGTCGATCAGGCGATAGTCGCCGTTGCTCTTGTCCGCGGTCGGCGAAAGAATTTCGGAGGCCGCCAGCTTCTCGTGCCGCCACTGGCTGGTGTGCGCATAGAAGAACGAGGTCGAGTTCATCTGCCGTGACGGACGATGCCAGTCGAGGCCGAAGGCCAGCGGTGCCCAGCCGGTCTGCGGCCGCAGCTTTTCCTGGCCGACGTAGTGCGCCCAGCCGCCGCCCGACTGGCCGATGCAACCGCACATCATCAACAGGTTCATGATGCCGCGATAGATCATGTCGTTGTGGTACCAGTGGTTCAGCGCCGCACCGAGGATGACCATCGACTTGCCATGGGTCTTGTCGGCGTTGTCGGCGAACTCGCGCGCCACCGTGATGATGTCGGCGCGCGGCACGCCGCAATGCTTCTCCGCCCAGGCCGGGGTATAGGGCACGTCGTCGTTGTAGTCCTTGGGCAGGTTGGGGCCGCCGAGGCCGCGGTCGACGCCGTAATTGGCGAGCGTAAGGTCGTAGACGGTGGCGACGCGGACGTCCTTGCCGCCGACGCTGATGACCTTGACCGGCAGGTTGCGGGTCAGCAGTTCCTTGTGGTCGTCGCCGCCGAAGTAGGGCATCGCCACCTCGACGACTTCATCGTGGCTGCCGAGCAGGGTCAGTTGCGGCTTGACCTCCTTGCCGGAGTAGCCGTCGCGCATCTCGAGGTTCCAGGCGCCGGACTGCCCCCAGCGGAAGCCGACCGAGCCGTTGGGCGCCACCAGATAGCCGGTGTCCTCGTCGTAGACCACCGTCTTCCACTCGGGGTTGTTGTCCTGGCCGAGGTTGCCGGTTAGGTCGGAGGCGCGCAGGTAGCGGTCGGCGATCAGCTGGCCTTCATGCTCCTTGAGCATGACCAGCATGGGA
>JBAPWR010000550.1:0-6128 GCA_049283775.1 Thiobacillus sp. | reverse complement strand
CAACAAAACCAAGCGTCGTTTCCTGCCGAACCTGCAATATCGCCGGTTCTGGGTCGAAAGCGAAAACCGCTGGATTCGTCTGCGTCTGAGCAATGCGGCGCTGCGCACCATCGACAAGAAGGGCATCGATGTCGTGCTGGCCGAGCTGCGTGCTGCCGGCGACAGCGTCTGATACGGACGGAGATCTGAAAAATGCGCGACAAGATCAAACTAGAATCGACGGCCGGCACCGGCCACTTCTACACCACCACCAAGAACAAGAAGACCATGCCCGAGAAGATGGCGATCATGAAATACGATCCCAAGGCTCGCAAGCATGTCGAGTACAAGGAAACCAAGCTCAAGTAATTTCTGAGCGAACGTAACCCAACAAAAAACCCGTCGCTGACGGGTTTTTTGTTGGGCGGTCGCGGCCGGCTTCCGTTCCGTCAGTGAAGCCTCACGATTCCAGGACGAAAAAAATCCCCGGACCAGGCCGGGGATCGATCGAATCAGTCGATCAGGCGTAGCTGCGCAGCCGTACCGAGAAATCGCGCAGCGACTGAATGCCGCTTTCTTCGGCGCGCTTGCACCAGGACTGCAACTGTTCCAGCAGCTGTTCGCGGCTGGCGGTGGAACGTCCCCAGATCGCAGCGAGTTCCTGGCGCATGCGATACAGCGTCTGCAGGCGCTCACTCTTGCCCAGCACGCTTTCCAGTTCGGCCTTGTCAGCCTCCGCCAATTCGGCCGGTTCGCGAAGCAACCAGCGCCTGAAATTTTTCAGGTTCCAGCCCTGCGGCAGGCTGGCGCTGGCCTTGAGCTTTTCGATCTCGTCGGCGTACTCGCGGCGGGTCGCGCGAATGTAACGGGTCAGCACATCGTAGCGGTGGGTGATCACGGCCTGCAGGATGTCGAGATCGCACAAGGGTTTGGCGGGCTGCCACTTGACGGTCGGTGCGACCTTGCGCACCTTGGCCAGGCCGACATAACTCATCAGCTTGATATACAGCCAGCCGATGTCGAACTCGTACCACTTGTTCGACAGCCGCGCCGAGGTGCCGTAGGCGTGGTGGTTGTTGTGCAACTCCTCGCCACCGATGAGGATGCCCCAGGGGAAAATATTGGTGCTGGCATCCTCGCTGGCGAAGTTGCGGTACCCCCAATAGTGGCCGACGCCGTTGATGATGCCGGCGGCAGTGACCGGAATCCAGGCCATCTGCACCGCCCAGATGGTCAGGCCGATGGGGCCGAACAAGGCCAGGTCGATCGCCATCATCAGCCAGATGCCTGCAGCCGAATGGCGGCTGTAGAGATTGCGTTCCAGCCAGTCGTCGGGCGTGCCGTGGCCATATTTCTCCAGGGTCTCGGTTACCTTGGCTTCGGCGCGATACAGCTCCGATCCCTCCCAGAACACTTTCTTGATGCCGCGTGTCTGCGGGCTGTGCGGGTCTTCGGGGGTTTCGCATTTGGCGTGGTGCTTGCGGTGGATGGCAACCCATTCCTTGGTGACCATGCCGGAGGTGAGCCACAGCCAGAAGCGGAAGAAGTGGCTGACTACAGGGTGAAGATCGACGGCGCGGTGCGCCTGTGAACGATGCAGAAAAATGGTGACGGCGGCGATGGTGATATGGGTCAAACCCAGCGTGACCAGCACGTAGCCCCACCAGGGAAGATCTATCAGGCCTAGTTGCATACTTGGTGTTTCCTAAAAAAGGACAATCGAGTCCGGCAATATACGGACAAAACCCGTAAAAATCCATGGGATTGTTTGCCCGCTTCGCCAGTTGCGCCCGGAAATGGACGCGAAGTGATAGGGGGAATCAGGCCCGCCGAGTCTTGAATCTCTGCCGGGCTTCCAACCTTTTCGAACGGCAGATTCAACTGCCAATCAATAAGATTGCCGATCCACCCCGGCAGTTCCAGCTGGACGGCACTGATTCACGAATTATTTTGAAGACCCGTCCTGCCGCAGACAGGCGTGCGATGACCCGGCATGGCCGCAGCAAGGTTGTGTGCCCCGAATCACGCGCGATCCAGGCCAGCGTACATCGCCTCGACCTCGGCCCGATAGCGCTCGAGCACCTTATCACGCTTGAGTTTCAGGGTCGGCGTCAGCAGGCCATTGTCCACCGTCCAGGGCTTGAATTCGGCATGCAGTCGGCGGATCAGGGCATAACCGGGGAAATGCCTGAGGTGCGTCACGATGCGGCGCAGCAGCGCCTTCGCCACTTTGGGGTCGCGCAAGACAGCGGGGTTGCCGGGGTCGACCGCAAGGCTGGCAGCAAAATCCCGCCAGTGTTCCTCGTTGAGTACAACCAGCGCGGCGAGGAAAGGCTTGCCCTCGCCGACCACCATTACCTGCTCGAACAGCGGGTCGAGCAGGATCGCGGACTCGATGTCGGTAGGCGGCACTTTCTCGCCGTTGCTGAGAATGATGATGTCCTTGACGCGACCGACAATCGAAAAGTGACCGCTGGCGTCGACGCTCGCCTTGTCGCCGGTATGCAGCCAGCCTTCGGCATCGATGACGGCACGGGTCGCCTCCTCGTTTTTCCAGTAGCCGCGCATCACGCAACGGCTGCGGGTCAGCAACTCACCGTCCTCGCTGATTTTCATCTCGATGCCAGGCAGCGGCGGACCGATGCTGGAAGGCAGGTTGGACCCGGGCCGGTTCGAGGACACCACCGGGCTTGCCTCGGTCAGTCCGTAACCCTGATAAATCGGCACGCCCAGGCCGATAAACACACGCGCGATTTCGGGTGACAGCGCTGCGCCGCCGGAGATTGCCAGCCTCAGTCGCCCACCTAGCCTCTCGGTCACCCTGGCTGCCACGCGCTTGCGCAGCAGCGGCCACAGCAGCAATTCGGGATGCCATCCCGCTCGTCCCTGGCTGCGTTCGAAATTGCGCCAACCCACCCGCACCGCGAGTCGGAACACCAGGCCGGGGAGCCGACCCTGCTTTTCCAGGCCGTCCTGGATGCGACGATAGAAACGCTCGTAGATGCGCGGCACCGAGATCAGCACCGTCGGCCGGATTTCCTGCAGATCCTGCGCCAGTTGGGTGATGGAACGCGCATAGGCAACCTCCGCGCCGAGCAGCATCGGCAGATAGTAGCCGCCGGTACGCTCGAGCGTATGTGACAGTGGCAGAAACGACAGGAACATCTCGTGCTGCCCGAAATCGGCGCATTGCGAAGCATAGAACGCGTTCCACAGCAGGTTTTCGTGGGTCAGCATCACCCCTTTTGGACGTCCTGTGGTGCCGGACGTATAGACGATGCTGGCCAGCATGTCGGAACTCGGCTCGACCGGGGGAACGGGCGTTTCCGCCGCAGCTTGCAGCCACTCGGCCGCCACGACGAAGCGCGTGCTCCAGTCGGCCAGGCCGTTTTCCGGCTCGGCAAGGCTGACGATGTGCTGCAGCCCGGGGGTCGATGCGACGATCTCGGCCAGCTTCCTGTGCTGGAACTTGCCCTCGACCAGCAGCAACCGGACATCGGCATGATCGAGAATGTAGGCCGCGTTGTCCGGACGGTCGTCGAGATACAGGGGCACCGTGACCAGCCCCAGGCCCAGCGCCGCCTGATCGAATATCACCCACTCGACGGAGTTTTTCAGCATCAGCGCGACGCGATCGCCGGGGGCGAGACCCTCCTTCGACAGGGCAGCCTGCCAGCGCTTCACTTCCGCCGCCACTTGCGACCAGGTAAAGCTCGCCCAGGTGCCGCGCACTTCGTCGAACTGGCGATAGGCGACCTGATCCGGCGTCGCGGCAACGCGCGCGCGGAACAGCCCGCACAAGCTTCCCAGAGAATCCGGATCAAATGGCTCAGTGTTCATCTCGGCCTCACGCGGCAAGCGGGTACCGCTTTGATACCCGTAAAGTCCGGCCGGGGTCAAGCAGCGGACCTGACCAGAACAGCGGCAAAAAAGCCGTCGGTACCATGCAGAACCGGCGAGAGTTTCAGCATCTCTCCTGTGTCGAGATCGATCCTGTTCTGCGCCAGTAATTCGTTGACCGGCAACAGGGTGAATCCCCCTTCTGCCAGCAGCGCCCCGACGATGGCTTCGTTCTCTTCGGGCAACAGGCTGCAGGTGGCATACACCAGCCGGCCGCCGGGTTTCAAGAGCCTGGCTGCCGCGTGCAGGATGACCGCCTGTTTCTGCGTCAGTTCGGCCACGCTTGCGGGTGACTGGCGAAATTTCAGATCGGGGTTGCGGCGCAGCGTGCCCAACCCGGAACAGGGCGCGTCGATCAGCACGCGGTCGAGCTTGCCCGCCAGCCGCTTCACCCGCGTATCGTTTTCGGACGCGATCAACTGCGGCATGACGTTGGACAGCCCCGAGCGCGCCAGCCGCGGCTTCAGGTTGGCGAGCCGCTTTTCAGCGACGTCGAAGGCATACAGCCGGCCGGTCGACGCCATCATCGCGCCGATGGCGAGGGTCTTGCCGCCGGCGCCGGCGCAGAAATCGCACACCATTTCGCCACGCCGCGCACCCAGCAGCAGAGCCAGCAACTGGCTGCCCTCGTCCTGCACTTCGAGGCTGCCGTCGAGGAACAGCGGATGACGGTTGATCGCCGGATTCTCCCGGAAGCGCAGGCCCCACGGCGAATAAGGCGTGGCCTCGACCGCCAGGCCCTCCGCCTGCAGTTGCGCCAGCACCGCGTCGCGGCTGGCCTTGTGCGCGTTGACCCGCACGTCCAGCGGTGCGGGTTGCTGCAGGGCGCGGCCGAGCGCCAGGATGTCGGCGTCGCTCATCGACGCCTGCAGCTTCTCGACCACCCATTCCGGCAGTTCGGCTGCCACCGCCAGCGGCAGGTCGTCGGTTTTTGCGTTGCGAATATGGTCGATCAGCTCTGGTTTGGCGAACTTCTCCAGGGTCGCACCGCTCATGCCGCGCGCCTTGATCAGCCAGGCGATGATCAGCGTCCGCGGATTGGCCGCCGGCACCACTACCGACAGATAGCGATAGCGCCGCAGCACCCCGAACACGGCCTCGGCAACGAATGCACGGTCGCGCGCGCCGAGCTTCTTATTCTCGCGAAAGAAAGCCGACAGCACGGCATCCGCCGGACGCTTGAAATCCAGCACCAGATCGAGGGCCTGGGTGGCGAGTTGCAACAGCGCGGGGCTGAGTTCCATCAGGCGTCGATCTCGGTGTGTTCGGCGATGAACTCGCGCACCCAGTGTTCCGGCTTGGCGCTGCTGAAGCGGCCGCGGATCTCGCCATCGACGAACAGCAGTACCGTGGGGAAACCTCGCAGGCCGTAATGCCCGGCCAGTTTCATGTTATCGCCTTCATCGACCTCGACTTTGGCCATGCGGATCTTGCCGTCGAGTGCATGGATCACGCGCTCGAGGATGGGTGTCAGCATGCGGCAGGGCGGGCACCAGTCAGCCCAGAAGTCCACCAGGATCGGATGCTGGTGCGAAGCGGCAATTACTTCCGCATCGAACTGGTGCAGGTGGGTGTCGAAAATCGGCGGGAGGTCATGATGACCGCTGTGCAAATTCATCTGCATTCAAGCTTGCTCAGGAGGGGTTGCAACCCTGCGCGGGGACCCGCGCAGTCCAGCCGAGCCGCGAATCGGCGGCTAATGCTGCTCGTCGTAGGGGTAGCGCGCATGGCCGTAACGGATCAGCAGCACCGCACCGGCCAGCAGCAGGATCGAGGCGGTGACCGCCAACATCCGTATATCGTCCATGTTCTTGGTGTCGAGCACGATGTAGCGGGCCAGTGCGACGATGGCGATGTAGATCGGGAAACGCACCGGCAACTGGCCGGACCGGTAATACACCGCGACCATGGCGAGGATTTCGAGATAGAGGAACATCAGCAGCAGGTCCGCCAGGGTGACCGTGCGCGCATCGACCATCACCATAACTTCGAGGTATCCGGCAATCACCGTCGCCACGGTGATGATGGCAAGACCGGCGTGCTCGATGATGCTGAGCACGCTCAAAGCAAATCGGGAGGCGGCGTCCTGTTTCATGGTGCGGGCATTGTATTACAACAAACTTCGCAAGCATCAAGCCGCTTCGGCGATTAGCGCAAATACCCCTCGCGCTCGAGCTTGAGCAGGATGCGCTGGATCGCTTCATCCACATTCAGGCCCGTGGTGTCGATCGCCAGTTCGGGACGCTCGG
>JBAPWR010000549.1:0-1822 GCA_049283775.1 Thiobacillus sp. | reverse complement strand
GTGTCGCTGCGGTTGGAAATCGGCTTCGAGGCCGACATCATGCAGGGGCTGATCGAGGGAACGGTGGACATCGGCGTGATGTACACGCCGACCTCGCGCGCCGGGCTCACGGTCGAGCCGCTGTTCGACGAGACCCTGCTGCTGGTGACCAGCGATCTCGCGCGCGGCTGGCCCGACGACGGCTACATCCACATCGACTGGGGGCCGGAATTCCACGCCCAGTTCAGCGACCATTTCCCCGACGAACCCCCGCCCGCCCTAGTCGCCAACATCGGCTGGCTCGGCGTGCAGCAACTGCTCACCTACGGCGGCAGCGGCTACTTTCCGCTGCGTCTGGTGAGGGCGTACATCGAAGCGGGACAGCTATGGCGCGTGCCGAACGCCCCGCAATTCAAGCTGCCCGCCTGGATGGTGTTTCCGCGCGACAGCCAGAGCGGCACATTGAAAGCCGCACTCGATGGTCTGCGCGAACTGGCGCGCGCAGAACATGCCAGCGAAAAATAATCAGTCGGGCTTCTGCGCCACCAGGTCGATCAGCGCCGACATGCCATGGTGGTGGGTGCCTTCGCTGATGAAGGATTCGTGTTCGTGCAGGTGGCGGATGTCCCAGTCACCGAACCACTCGCGCAGCAATTCGGCCGTATACATGTTGGCCGCGTTCGGCGGACCTCCGGTCCCGTACTCGATCTGCTTCGGCGTGTAGCCCTGCAGGATCAGCACGCCTCCCGGCTTCAAGGTACGGCGGATGCCAGTGATGATGTGGTCGCGCTCGGGCGGCGGCGCGAACTGGATGAAGATAGCCGCCACCAGATCGTAGGCGGCTTGCGGCCAGTTCCAGTTCAGAACGTCGGCCTGCTCGGTTTCCAGCGTCACGCCGCGCGCGGCCGCCAGTTTCTTCGCCTTCTCCAGTGCGAAGGGCGAGACGTCGATGGCATGCACCGCGGCCCCCTGCTCGGCCAGCCACACGCCGTTGCGTCCCTCGCCGTCGGCGATCGCCAGCGCGCGCATGCCGGGTCGGATCAGCGCAGCCTGGCTGGCGAGGAAGACGTTGGGCGCGGTACCGAAGATGTAATCATCGGTAGCGTAGCGTTCGTTCCAGAAATCGGAACTCATGCCTATTTGGCGTTAGCGGCGAGCAGGCGCTCGAGTTGTGCGGCCGGCACCATGCCGGGCACGCGCACTCCGTTGGCGAAGACCAGCGTCGGGGTGCCCGACACCTTCAGCTTGTTGCCGAGGGCGATGGTGGCGTCGACCGGATTGGCGCACTTGCCGTCATTGCTGGGAATCGTGCCGCGGGTGATGTATTCGTCCCAGGCCTTGTTGCGGTCGGGCGCGCACCATATCTGCTTCGATGTCTGCACCGCCTTCGGATGCAGGCCCTCGATCGGATAGAGGAAGGTGTAGACCGTGATGTTGTCGACCTTGGCGAGCTCGACCTCGAACTTGCGGCAGTAGGGACAATCGACATCGGAGAACACCACCAGCTTGCGCTCGCCCTTGCCCTTGACCGTCTTCAGCGCGTCCTTCAGCGGCAGGCTGTTCCAGTCGATCGCCTGCAGCCGGTTGAGGCGTTCCTGGGTCAGATTGGCACGGCTCTTGAGGTCGATCACGTCTCCGGCGAAGACATACTGCGCCTTGGCATCGACGTAGATCAGCTGGCCGTCGAGGTAGACCTCGAACAGGCCGCTATAGGGTGTCTTTTTGACCGAGGCGATATTGGCATTGGGGAATTGCTCGGTCAGCGCCTTGCGGATGACGGACTCGTTGGCCTGCGCGGCCGCTGCGAACATCAGGGTAGCGGCCAGCGCCAGGGTAACTAATT
>JBAPWR010000548.1:0-3676 GCA_049283775.1 Thiobacillus sp. | reverse complement strand
ATGCAGGGCCAGCACGACAGCGCGCGGCGTTTCGTCCGGTCGCCAGCTGCTCAGCGGCAGCGCGGCGCCGTCACTGGCTATCACGCGCTCGGCCTCCAGGCGCGGCGTGGTCGGACGTTCCCCGCGTGGCTGCACCACCGGCGTGGCGCAGCCGGCCAGCGACGCCAGCAACAGCAGGATGGAAAAGATCTTGAGGCTCACCTGTTCAGATCTGTGCCGGCGAGGATCGCTCCCTGGTTCGCGAAGGAGTAGCGCACGTTTGAATTTGATCCAGGCATTTCTATAGTTGACTGAGCAAGTAGGCTATGCAAGGGTGCTGGCAGGGGTGGATTGGATAGGCTTTCCCTGCGAACCCCTGTCAGGAACCACATGGATGAATCCCATAGTCACGGTTGAATATTCGACGAAATGGGCGGCATCTTGTTCGGTGGGTTGTGAAGGGTCCTGGTCTGGCTCGTTCCCCTGCTGATGATAATCGCCTTGCTGAAGTATCTGCTCGGCAAACCCTCCGGCAAGAGCGAGCCCGAACCCGGCCTCGAACAGAAAACGCCGCTGGATATGCTCGAGGAAGCCTACGCTCGCGGCGAAATCGGTCGCAACGAGCCTCTCCGGAAACGGCAAGACCTCCTGGAAAAGCAGGGGGTTATTCGTCTTTGTTTCCGATGCTTATCTAACTTTTCTATAGGAGATTGTTATGAAAAACCCACGACATTTCAGCCGACTCGCAGCCGGTGGCCTTGCTATTGCGCTGGGCGGAATGGTTCTGCCCATCCACGCCGACCAGGCTTATCCCGCCTATCCGTATGGTCCTGCCATGATGGGGGGTTACGGCATGGGCCACATGATGGGCGGCCCAGGGATGGGACACATGGGTGGAGGGCCCGGGATGGCGGGTCCAAACTGGGCAGGCGCGCTTGGCCTGACCGAGGAGCAGCAGGCGAGCCTCGCCAGGATTCACGATGAAACCCGCAAATTGCACTGGTCGCTGAGGAGCGAGTTGATGAATCAGCAGAGCAAGCTGCGCAATCTGTACCTCGCCCCGATGCTGGATAACGAAGCCATCTCGGCGGTCAACACGAAGATCAACAGTCTTCGCCAGCAAATGATCGATAGCGCGGCGGAAGCGCACAAGAACATGAGGGCGGTCCTGAGCGCGGAACAGGTCGAGATGCTGCAAAACTTCTGGGGCAAGAGACAGCAGGCCCCCGGGAATTGATTACTCCCCCGCATCACCCCCATGGCCCGGGTGCTGCGATACCCGTTCCCTCCCCTGAGCACATGCAGGCCATCCAGGCCGGGTAAGCGGAACAGGGCGGAGGGGTAGGGCCTGCGTTCACCCTCGCAGGCGTATACGCCTTTCCACTGTAAGCACCTCGCCTGCGGCATCCACCACCGCATAAAGCCTGGGCTTCGGGCTGCCGGCCCAGGCCGGTCCGGGGGCGGGGCTGTCCAGATACACCAGTCGCGCGCCGTCGAACTGCTTCTCGACCTGTCCGCGGGCGAGCAGATCGTTCAGGGCATCGATGGAGATGCCGCGCTGCCGCATGCGGCTGAAGGCCAGGGGACTGATCTTTCCGAGTTTCATCATGGGTTTCTCCTGTTTGCCTGCGCCGTGTGCATGGCCTTGTCATGGGTCGTGCACACGGCGCATTGGCGTTTTCCGAATTCAGTACTTATACTGTACATGCATACAGTATTCGGAGAAAGCCCCATGCGTGACCTCACTCGCCGCCAGGAAGAAATCCTCAACCTCATCCGCGAATGGATCGAATCCACCGGCCTGCCGCCGACGCGCGCGGAGATCGCGCAGCGCTTCGGCTTCAGTTCGCCGAACGCGGCCGAGCAGCATCTCAAGGTGCTGGCGAAGAAGGGCGTGCTGGACCTGGTTCCGGGGACGTCGCGCGGCATCCGGCTGAAGGGCGGTGGCGGGGTGCCGGTAGTGGGACAGGTAGCGGCGGGGCGCCCGATCCTGGCGCTGGAGAACGTCGAGCGGCACTACCAGTTCGACTCCGCGATGTTCACCCCGCGCGCCGACTACCTGCTCAAGGTGCGCGGCATGAGCATGAAGGACGCCGGCATCCTCGACGGCGACCTGCTCGCGGTGCACCGCAGCGCCGAGGCCAAGGCCGGGCAGATCGTGGTGGCGCGGATCGGCGACGAAGTCACCGTCAAGCGCTTAAAAAAGCGCGGCAACAGCGTGCAACTCCTACCGGAAAACCCAGAATTCGAACCGATCGTCGTCGATCTGACGCGTCAGGAACTGGTCATCGAGGGTATCGCGGTGGGCGTGATCCGCAACGGCAAGAGCCTGTGAACACCATTAAAGCGGGAGGCGTCACGATGAGCACAGGGATGGGGAAAGTCGTCCTGTACCGGGCAGCCGACGGCGGTCCGGTGTTGGATGTGCGGCTGGAGCGGGATACGGTGTGGCTGACACAAGCCCAGATGGCCGACTTGTTCGGACGGGAGCGTTCAGTCCTGACCAAGCACGTGAACAACGTGTTCAGAGAAGGCGAGCTGGACAAGGAAAGCAATGTGCAAATTTTGCACATTGCCGGTTCCGACAAGCCGGTCACCTTCTACAACCTCGATGTCATCATTTCTGTCGGCTATCGCGTCAAGTCGCAGCGCGGCACCCAATTCCGCATCTGGGCCACCAACGTGCTGCGCCAGCACCTGGTGCAGGGCTACACCGTCCATGCGCAGCGCCTGAAGGAGCTCAACCAGGCGGTACGCCTGGTTGCCGACGTGGCGCATCGCCGCACGCTGAGTGGCGACGAGGCGACCTCGCTGCTCGAGGTCGTGGCGGACTACGCCTACGCGCTGGAAGTGCTGGACGACTACGATCACCAGCGGGTGAGGCTTGGCGAGGTGTCGCCCGGCCTGGTGGCGGCGCTGGATCTGGACGAGGCGCGCCAGGTGATCGTGCGCATGGGCGAGCGCTTCGGCGCTTCCCCCTTGTTCGGCCGGGAAAAGGACGACGGCCTGGAAGGTTCGCTGTCGGCCGTGATGCAGACCTTCGACGGGCAGGAGGTCTATCCCAGCCTGGAGGAAAAGGCCGCGCACCTGCTGTATTTCCTGGTGAAGAACCACCACTTCGTCGACGGCAACAAGCGTATCGCGGCGGCGCTGTTCCTCTGGTTTTTGCAGAAGAACCTGGCGCTCTACCGCGCCGACGGCGGCAAGCGCATCGCCGACAACGCGCTGGTGGCGATGACGCTGCTGATCGCCGAAAGCCGGCCGGACGAGAAGGACGTGCTGACGCGGGTGGTGGTGAACCTGATCAACCGGCGCAATCCGTGATCGGCCTCTCCATCAAGCAACGGAGCCCCCTGTGAATCCCTCCCTCGAATCGGTCCTGCAGCACCCCGGCATCTGGCGCGGCAACCAGCGCGCGCAGACGGCCGAGGACGCGCTGCCGACCGGCTTCGCGGCTCTGGATGCGCTGCTGCCAGGCGGCGGCTGGCCGCGCGGCGCGCTGACCGAGGTGCTGCTCGCTCGGCAGGGAATCGGCGAGTTGCGGCTGCTTACGCCGGCGCTGGCGCAGCTGCCGGAAGCGGACGGCTGGCTCGCCTGGGTGGCGCCGCCCTACGTGCCCTATGCCGCGGCGCTCGCCGCCGCCGGCATCGACCTCAAGCGCCTGCTGGTGGCGAAGCCGGGAAACGAAGCCGACGCC
>JBAPWR010000547.1:0-2027 GCA_049283775.1 Thiobacillus sp. | reverse complement strand
CTCGGCCACCATGCGCTTCTGACCCCTCCGGACTATGGCATGGCATTTGCTGGTTGATGCTTAGGCCGGCGAGGCCACTTACCGACTACGGACCGTTCATGTACGAAGACTATTATCGCTTCAGCGCCAAACCCTTCCAGCTCAACCCCGACCCGCGCTTTTTCTTCGGGTCGAAGGGGCACAAGCGGGCGATGGCGTATCTGGACTACGGCCTGTCGCTGGGTGAGGGCTTCATCGTCATCAGCGGCGAGGTCGGCGCCGGCAAGACCACCCTCGTGCGCAACCTGTTCCGTCAGCTCGACTCGCAGAACCTGGTCGCGGCGCAGCTGGTGTCGACCCAGCTGGATGCGGAAGACACACTGCGCAGCGTCGCCGCCTCGTTCGGCCTGCAGCACGAAGGCCTGACGAAGTCGGCGCTGCTGAAGAACCTCGAGGATTTTCTCGCCATGGCCACGCGCCAGGGCAAGCGCGCCCTGCTGGTGGTCGACGAGGCGCAGAACCTGACGCCGCGCGCGGTCGAGGAACTGCGCATGCTGTCCAATTTCCAGAACAACGAGCGCTCGCTGATCCAGACTTTCCTGCTCGGCCAGCCGGAGTTCCGCGGCATCCTGCAGAGTCCCGACATGCAGCAGCTGCGCCAGCGCGTCGTCGCCTCGTATCACCTCGGACCGCTCGACAGCGACGAGACCCGCGGCTATATCGAGCACCGCCTGCGCACCGTCGGCTGGCAGGGTGTCCCGAGTTTCGACGCCGATGCCTTCGCCGCGCTGCACCGCTTCACCGGCGGCATCCCGCGCCGCATCAACACGATCTGCGACCGCCTGCTGCTGTTCGGCTTTCTCGAGGAGAAGAGCCACTTCGGCGAGGCCGAGGTCAACGAGGTCATCGCCGACCTGAGGAACGAGGTGGCGCACCAGGATTTCCACGGCTCGACCGGCGTCAACGGTGCCGCGCACACTGGCGGCGTGCTGCACAACGCCGAGTACCAGCAGCTGGTGCAGCGGGTCGAGCAGGTCGAGCGCTCGGTCAACCGCATCCTGCCGATCGTGCGCAAGATCCTCTACACCGTCAGCGACCGCCATCCCGCGGACGAAGCCGCCCCGCACAACGATCAATCCAATCCGCCCTCCTGAAGGCAGGCAAATGACCCAGGTTCTGTGCGTCGCAGGCGCCCGCCCCAATTTCATGAAAATCGCGCCGGTGATGGCGGCGCTGAGTGATGCCGGCATCACCGCCCAGTTGCTGCACACCGGCCAGCACTACGACGCCGCGATGAGCGACAGCTTCTTCGCCGACCTCGGCATCCCGCGCCCCGACCATCACCTCGAAGTCGGCTCCGGCAGCCACGCGGTGCAGACCGCCGAAGTGATGAAGCGCTTCGAGCCGGTGCTCGACAAGGTGCAGCCGCAGTCGGTGCTGGTAGTCGGCGACGTCAACTCCACCATCGCCTGCGCCCTGGTCGCGGCCAAGCGCGGGGTGCAGGTGATCCACGTCGAAGCCGGCCTGCGCAGCTACGACCGCGGCATGCCGGAAGAAATCAACCGCGTGCTCACCGACCAGATTTCCGACCTGCTGTTCATCACCGAAAAGAGTGCGCTCGCCAACCTCGAGCGCGAAGGCATCGATCCGCAGCGCGTGCACTTCGTCGGCAACGTCATGATCGATACCCTGCACCGCAACCTGGCGCAGGCGGTGCCGGCTAGCCAGACCCTGGGTGCGGACCTGCCGGCCTATGCGGTGCTGACGCTGCACCGCCCGTCCAACGTCGACGATCCCGACACTCTCGCTGCACTGCTCGACGTGGTGGGCGAGATCAACCGCCGCCTGCCGGTGGTGCTGCCGCTGCATCCGCGTACCCGCGCCAACATCGAAAAATTCGGCTTCACTTCAAAGCTCGACGGTCTGCGCATCCTGCCGCCGGTCGGCTACCTGGAAATGCTCGGCATGATGCGCGACGCCAAGCTGGTGCTGACCGACTCCAGCGGCATCCAGGAAGAAACCACCGCCCTCGGCGTGCCCTGCCTGAC
>JBAPWR010000546.1:0-5403 GCA_049283775.1 Thiobacillus sp. | reverse complement strand
TGCTCGGCCGCGTCGTGAACTCGCTGGGCCAGCCGATCGACGGCAAGGGCCCGATTGCGGCCGACACGACCATGCCGATCGAGCGCATCGCCCCCGGCGTGATCGAACGTAAATCGGTCGACCAGCCAGTGCAGACCGGCCTCAAGTCGATCGACGCGATGGTGCCGGTCGGCCGCGGCCAGCGCGAACTGATCATCGGCGACCGCCAGACCGGCAAGACCGCCGTCGCGATCGACGCCATCATCAACCAGAAGGGCACCGGCGTTAAGTGTATCTACGTGGCCATCGGCCAGAAGGCCTCCTCGGTGGCCAACGTGGTGCGCAAGCTCGAAGAGCATGGCGCGATGGATCACACCATCGTCGTCGCCGCGACCGCGTCCGACGCTGCTGCCATGCAGTACATCGCACCTTACTCCGGCTGCACCATGGGCGAATTCTTCCGCGACATCGGTGAAGACGCTTTGATCGTGTAAGACTATCTGACCAAGCAGGCGTGGGCCTACCGTCAGGTGTCGCTGATGCTGCGTCGTCCGCCGGGCCGCGAAGCCTACCCCGGCGACGTGTTCTACCTGCACTCGCGCCTGCTCGAGCGTGCCGCGCGCGTTAACGCCGACTACGTCGAGAAGATCACCAACGGCGCCGTCAAGGGCAAGACCGGCTCGCTGACCGCGCTGCCGATCATCGAAACCCAGGCCGGCGACGTGTCCGCCTTCGTTCCGACCAACGTGATTTCGATTACCGACGGTCAGATCTTCCTCGAAACCGACTTGTTCAACGCCGGTATCCGTCCCGCGATCAACGCCGGTCTGTCGGTGTCCCGCGTCGGTGGCGCTGCGCAGACCAAGGTCATCAAGAAGCTCGGCGGTGGTATTCGCCTGGCCCTGGCGCAGTACCGAGAGCTCGCGGCGTTCGCCCAGTTCGCGTCCGACCTCGACGAAGCCACCCGCAAGCAGCTTGAGCGCGGCCGTCGCGTCACCGAACTGATGAAGCAGCCCCAGTATTCGCCGATGTCGGTTTCGCAGATGGCGCTGACCCTGTTTGCCGTCAACAAGGGCTACATGGACGACGTTGAGGTCAGCAAGATCCTGCCGTTCGAATCCGCGCTGCTGGCCTTCATGAAATCGAAGTACGCCAGCATCCTGGACACGATCGAAACCAGCGGCAACCTGGATGACGCCACCGAAAAGGCGCTCACCGCCGCGGTGGATGATTTCAAGCAAACCGGCGTCTATTAATAGACCGCGCTGATTAGGAGCCGTTATGGCAGCCGGAAAAGAAATTCGGACCAAGATCAAGAGCGTGGAGAACACGCGCAAGATCACCAAGGCCATGGAAATGGTCGCGGCGTCCAAGATGCGCAAGGCCCAGGATCGCATGAAGGCCGCGCGTCCCTACGCTGAAAAGATCGCCAACGTCGCGACCCACATGGCGTATGCGCACACGGAATACAAGCACCCGTTCGTGATCCGGCGCGAGAACGTCAAGCGTGTCGGTGTCATCATCGTCAGCTCGGACAAGGGCCTGTGCGGCGGCCTCAACACCAACGCCTTCCGCATGCTGGTAAACCAGATGAAGCAGTGGGAAGCGGCCGGCGTCGGCATCGACGTCACCGCGATCGGCAACAAAGGCCTGGGCTTCATGCAGCGCCTGGGTGCCAACGTGGTGTCGCAGCTGACCAGCATCGGCGACGCGCCGCACATGGAAAAGCTGATCGGTCCGGTGAAGGTCATGCTGGACGCCTACCTCGACGGCCGCATCGACGCCCTCTATATCGTCTACAACCGCTTCATCAACACCATGAAGCAGGAGCCGACGCTGACCCAGCTGCTGCCGCTGGCGCAACTGGAAAGCACCGAGGAAGCCTCCCTGAAAACGCACTGGGACTACATTTATGAGCCCGATGCCAAGCCGGTCGTGGACGGCATGCTGATGCGCTATATCGAATCGCTGGTGTACCAGGGCGTGGCGGAAAATATCGCGTGCGAGCAATCGGCGCGGATGGTGGCGATGAAGGCCGCTTCCGACAACGCCAAGGACGTGATCGGTGAGCTGAAGCTGGTCTACAACAAGACCCGTCAGGCCGCGATCACGAAGGAGCTGTCCGAGATCGTTGCGGGCGCCGCTGCCGTTTGAGCGCTTACAGAATTTAATTTTTTAGGAAATCAACATGAGCAACGGAAAAATTGTTCAGATCATCGGTGCCGTGGTGGACGTGGAGTTTTCACGCGACTCCATGCCGAAGGTCTTCGAAGCGCTGAAAATGGAGGCGCCGGAACTGACGATGGAAGTCCAGCAGCAGTTGGGCGACGGCGTCGTTCGCGCGATTGCGATGGGCTCCACCGACGGCCTGCGTCGCGGCATGGAAGTCCTCGCTACCGGCAACCCGATCATGGTGCCGGTCGGCCAGGCAACCCTGGGCCGCATCATGAACGTCCTGGGCACTCCCATCGACGAACAGGGGCCGGTGAACACCGACACCCACATGCCCATCCACCGCAAGCCACCTGCCTATGCAGATCAGGCCGCTACGGTTGAAATTCTCGAAACCGGCATCAAGGTGATCGACCTGATCATGCCGATCGCCAAGGGCGGTAAAGTCGGCCTGTTCGGCGGCGCCGGTGTCGGCAAGACCGTGACCCTGATGGAACTGATTCGCAACATCGCCGTGGCGCACTCCGGTTTCTCGGTGTTCGCCGGCGTCGGCGAGCGGACGCGCGAAGGCAACGACTTCTATCACGAGATGAAAGAAGGCGGCGTGCTGGACAAGGTCGCGCTGGTGTACGGTCAGATGAACGAGCCGCCCGGCAACCGTCTGCGCGTCGCGCTGACCGGCCTGACCATGGCCGAATATTTCCGTGATGAAGGCCGCGACGTGCTGCTGTTCGTCGACAACATCTACCGTTACACCCTGGCCGGTACCGAAGTGTCCGCGCTGCTGGGTCGTATGCCGTCCGCGGTGGGCTACCAGCCGACGCTGGCCGACGAAATGGGCCGCCTGCAGGAGCGCATCACCTCCACCCGCACCGGCTCGATCACCTCCTTCCAGGCCGTGTACGTGCCGGCGGATGACTTGACCGACCCGTCGCCCGCCACGACCTTCGCCCACCTGGATGCGACGCTGGTGCTCTCCCGTCAGGTTGCCGAACTGGGCATCTACCCCGCGGTGGACCCGCTCGACTCGACCTCGCGGATTCTCGATCCGCAGGTGGTTGGTGAAGAGCACTACGGCGTGGCCCGTGCGGTGCAGGGCACGCTGCAGAAGTACAAGGAACTGCGCGACATCATCGCGATTCTCGGCATGGACGAACTGTCGCCGGAAGACAAACTGGCCGTGTCCCGTGCACGTAAAATCCAGCGCTTCCTGTCGCAGCCTTTCTTCGTCGCCGAAGTCTTTACCGGCGCACCGGGCAAGTACGTCACGCTGAAGGAAACCATCGCTGGCTTCAAGGCGATCGTCGAAGGCGAATATGACCATCTCCCCGAGCAGGCCTTCTACATGGTTGGCCCGATCGAGGAAGCGGCCGAAAAGGCGAAGACAATCCAGTAATGACGTGAAGGGGCAGAGGGTAAAGGGTGAAGGGTAACGGCCCTCCGCACCCATCTCCCTTCCCCTTCTCCCTGCACAAAGGAAGCAGTTATGGCCATGACCTTACATGTCGACATTGTCAGCGCAGAGAAATCGCTTTACTCCGGCACAGCCGAAGTGGTGATTGCGCCGGGCGAGCGCGGCGAACTGGGTATCTATCCACGCCACACGCCCTTGCTGACAACGCTCAAGCCCGGATCGGTTCGCATCAAGGTACCGAATCAGGCCGAGGAGGAGCTGGTTTATGTATCAGGCGGGATTCTCGAAGTGCAGCCTCACGTCGTCACCATCCTCTCCGACTCTGCCATACGCGGATCCGACCTCGATGAGGCGAAGGCGCTCGAAGCCAAGCGCGCAGCCGAAGAGGCGATGAAGGACAAGGCTGCCAGCCTCGACTATGCCCAGGCGCAAGCGGAACTGGCACAGGCGGTGGCGCAACTGGCTGCCATCAAGAAGCTGCGCAAACTGACCTGATGCGCTGGCTCGCACGCAAAACGAAAGAGGCAACCCGCGGGTTGCCTCTTTCGTTTTGCAAACGGTGCCTGCGGGGAGTTCATTTCCGCTGGCAGATGACGTTAACCAATCCTGACAGGCAACGGTCCGCATACCCAGATTCCCCGTGAGCAGAAACTTCAAGCAATTGCGCGCCGAGGTGGCGACGATAGGCGAATTCATCCGTCCTCGCCCAGAGCCGGCTGAAAGACAGTTTCGCCTGCGTTTCGCGGCCAGTTCGCCGATTGCCGAGGTGGTGCTGGATCAACGCGGCTTGATGGGCAACATCCTGATTCGCGGTGAAAATTACGGCGGTCGAAACCAGGCTCTGACGATGCTGTGCGGCGAGGCGGCGAACGCGGGTTTTGGCGTGATCTACATTACCGAGGGTCTGGCACCCACGCTCACGGCTCTTTTGCGCGGGCGGGCACGCTCGGCATTTGGTCCTGCACGCTTTCACGCACTCAACATCGCGGTGGAGAAAGGCGGCAAACTCAAGGTTAGCCGCCGTGCCGTGTCCATCCTGCAATTCAATTCACATGCAGCCCCCAGTAGCGTCGATGAGATCCGACGGCGCCTGCCGGGGATTCTCGATTGGATCACCGCTACCGATTTCGAACTGCCGCTGTTGCTGGTACTCGAGAACTACTCACTCTATTGCAGGGAGTTCGCGGCCGAGCTCATCGAGCGGGCCAATATGGCCAATTGCGCAGTTATTCTTACCACGCTGGGTTCGGATCCCAGAGTAGGGCAGACCCCCGACATCGATCTCGAGGTATATGGTAAATGCGCAACCATACTTGACCTCAATCGCAGGCGGGCAAACGATGTGGTAAACGGTGACGGTGCGTAGTTCTTCCCGAACCCTTGCGCCAGGAAGCCAATTGGCGTGCGTTTTGCAGAGTGCCCAGAATGGAAGACAGACTGACAGCAATGGACAACAAGCTTGACATACTGATTCTCGCCGCCGGCAAGGGGACGCGGATGCGTTCCGATCTGCCCAAGGTGCTGCACAAACTGGCGGGCAAGACCCTGCTGGGGCATGTCGTCGACTCCGCCCATGCGCTGGGTGCGGCACAAACCTGCGTGGTCTATGGGTTCGGCGGCGAGGCGGTGCCGCAGGCGCTGGCTGACGACAGGCTGACGTTTGTGCTGCAGGCTGAACAGCTGGGCACCGGACATGCGGTGATGCAGGCATTGCCGCAACTCGACGATCAGGGTGTGACCCTGGTGCTGTACGGCGATGTACCGTTGACCCGGCCATCCACGCTGGCGCCGCTGGTGGCCGCGGCCCAAGCCGGCAAGCTGGGGTTGCTGACCGTTAT
>JBAPWR010000545.1:0-10701 GCA_049283775.1 Thiobacillus sp. | reverse complement strand
CAGTTCATCGCTGATGGGCCAAGCGAGGCCGAGCTCAAACAGGCGCGCGACAACCTCACCGGCGGCTTTCCGCTGCGCATCGACAGCAACAGAAAAATCCTCGACTACCTGGCGATGATCGGCTTCTACCGCTTGCCGCTGGACTATCTCGACACCTGGGTCGAGCGCGTCGAGGCGGTCGACGTGGCCGCGGTCAAGCGCGCGTTTGCTGCACGCATCGACCCGGACAAGCTGGTGACGGTGGTCGTGGGAGCAGGGACGGGCAGTGCCCAGCCCTAAGCCGGCCAACCGTGTGCGCATCATCGGCGGCCGATTCCGCCGCCGGATGCTTGGTTTCCCCTCCGCCGAGGGGCTCAGGCCCACCCCTGACCGGGTGCGGGAAACCCTGTTCAACTGGCTCGGACAGGACCTGCATGGCTGGTCCTGTCTCGATCTTTTCGCCGGCAGCGGCGCGCTGGGTTTCGAGGCGGCTTCGCGGGGAGCGGCACGAGTGGTGATGGTCGAGCGCGAGCGTGGCGCTTACGACGCCCTGCTGCACAATCGCGACCTGCTGGGCGCCCGCGATGTGGAGGTTCAGCGTGCCGATGCGCTGCACTGGCTGGCGGCCCATCCGGAGACCTTCGACCTGATCTTCGTCGATCCGCCTTTCGACAGTGATCAGGCCGTGAAAACCCTGGCGCTTCTGGCGCCCCACCTCAAGCCCGGTGGCCAGGTTTACGTCGAGCAGCGGGGATTCGTCGAGGCGCCGCAGGGGTTTATCATCCACCGCAGCGGGCGCGCCGGTCAGTCCCACTTTGCCCTGTTGATAAAGGAAACCTGATGCTGATCGCTGTCTATCCCGGCACTTTCGACCCGGTCACACGTGGCCACGAGGATCTGGTGCGACGTGCGGTGCGACTGTTCGACGAGGTCGTCGTGGCGGTGGCGGAATCGCGCAACAAGCGCCCCTTTTTCGATATGCAGGAACGCGTGACGATGACGCGCGAGGTGCTGGCCGACGTGCCGCGGGTAAGGGTAGAAGGGTTCTCGGGACTGCTGATCGACTTTGTCGCCGAGCAGGGGGCGGTGGCGGTACTGCGCGGATTGCGTGCCGCCTCGGACTTCGAGTACGAGTTCCAGTTGGCTGGAATGAACCGCTATCTCAAACCGGATATCGAAACGATTTTCCTGACCCCGTCGGATCAGTACATGTTCATTTCCGCCAGCATGATTCGCGAGATCGCCCAGCTCGGCGGCAAGATCGAGCCCTTCGTCCACCCGTTGGTGGCGAAGCGATTAAATGAGAAAATAAGCAAAAACTGATATAACCCGGAGCGTACCATGGCTTTGATGATTACCGACGAATGCATCAATTGCGACGTCTGCCTGCCTGAGTGTCCGAACGAGGCGATTTCCCAGGGCGATGAAATCTACATCATCGATCCCAACAAATGCACTGAATGTGTGGGCCATTTCGACACCCCGCAGTGTGTCGAAGTCTGTCCGGTGGACTGTATTCCGCTGAACCCGGACTATCAGGAAACGCGCGAGGGACTCGAAGCCAAATTCCTGCGCCTGACTGCCGCCAAGGCCTGAAAGCGCCTCAGGCCGATCTGGCCAGGCATCGCATCGAATCTTCGTCCTCCAGAACCTGAAGAATGCGTTCGTTGATGCGTGCCAACTCTTCCAGTTGATCACTGACCGCTGCGCCGGTTGCCTGCAGCTCGGCAATTCGCTCGTCCAGGGTTTCGGTGGCGGCGTGAATCCGGCTGACGCTTTCCAGGCGACGCTTCAACTGGATCTTGTGCTCGCGGACCTGGATTTCCATCGGCGCGATCAGTGCCTTCAGCCACGCTTCGGTTTCACGGTTGGCGATCTCGAAAACCTGTACCACCTTGCTGGCCAGGGTCTCGAAGAAGCGCGCGGTGAGCTGATGCTGTTCGAGGGTCAACATCTTGAAGACGGTATTGAAGCGTTCGTCGAATATGCGCTCCAGCCGGGCCATTTCCTTGCGGAACTTGTTCAGGCTATGGGGGGGAGGATTGACCGCCGACAGACCATGTTCGTCACTGAACTTGCGGTACATCGCCGTCATCATGCTATGGATTTCCTGGACCTGGTCGGATGCCTTGATCAGGTTGCCGTCGACGTTGGCAAAGAACTGTTCCATCGAAATCCGCAAGCCTTTGGTGAAATGGCTTCTTTCCATGGCGGCGCGCGTTTCCCGCACCTGGCTGCGCAATACTTCGGCGCCGATATGGCGGCGCAACTGATCGACCTGTGAAGCATAGACGGCCTTCAGTGCATTGAACTGAGCCAGGCCTTGTTCGAACTGCTGCTTGTCGTCGTTGGCCTTGGTCATCATGTGCAGAATCACGTCGCGATTCTTGCCGCGCAGTCCCTGCAACTCCTCGACCTGGTCCTGGATGTTGGCGAGGCGGGTTTCCAGCAGCTCGGTGGTCTTGATGACGACGTCTTCCACGCTGCTCTGGGTGGACTCGCTCACCAGTGCCTGCTTGCAGGGAATCAGTTCATTGCTCAGCGCGGCTTCCAGAGCTGGCAGGCGGCTCTTCGCAAGCAGGGCGGGATCATGCTTCACCTTGGCCACCAGTGCCTTCTGTGCCGAGACTGGATAAACCTGGTGGTGCGGAAGCTCCAGCAGGCTGGCGCAACTCTCTACCTGGCGGGCTATTTCGGCGTCGATCTGGGCCGTCGTCTTGAGTTCGTCCCAGAGCCCGTCGATCTTGTTCAGGACCACCAGGCGGCCACGACTGGCACCCTGCAGCGGGGCGATATGGTGACGCCAGATTTCGATGTCGGACTTGGTGACACCGGTATCGGCGGAGAGCAGGAACAGCACGGCATGGGCATTGGGCAGCATGCTCAGCGTCAGCTCGGGTTCGGTGCCGATGGCATTGAGTCCGGGGGTGTCGAGGATCACCAGGCCTTGCTTCAGCAGCGGGTGCGGAAAGTTGATGAGGGCGTGGCGCCAGCGCGGGATTTCCACCGTGCCGTCGCGCGCGAGGCTGCGTGCGGTCTCTTCGTCACTGGGATCGATCAGGCCGTATTGCTGGGCGGTGGCACCGTCCACACGGATCGTGTCGGCAAGCCGCATCAGTACGGCGCTCATTTCTTCGGCCGAGTCCAGGTTGAGAGCGAATTCCTCCCAGTGCGCCGGGTCGCGCTTGAAATCGGCGATGCTGCCGTCGCGGGTCTTGGTTTCGATCGGCAGGAGGCGAAGTGCCGGGCGCGTCCTGGCGTCGTAATAGAGCTCGGTGGGGCACATCGTGGTGCGCCCGGCGGAAGACGGCAGCACCCGCTGGCGGTAGTCCGAAAAGAAGATGGCGTTGATGAGCTCGGATTTTCCGCGCGAGAACTCGGCGACGAATGCGACATTGAGGGTGTCTTCGTCCAGTCGCTGCAGAAGCTGCTCGAGTCTCAGATCGCTGTCGGAATCGTTGAGTTCGTGCAGGTTCAGCCAGTCGCGCAACGCGGTGAGGCGATTGCCGACCGCGTCGCGCCAGGCACTGTAGTGTTCGAATTCGTCAACCAGGGTGGTAGTTTTCATGAGAGCAGGCGGGTCGCCGGATTTAGCCTGAAGGTTTTAACGACAGCCGGCTGGCAAACTTGACGGCGCCTTGGACATGGGAGGGGTTCGGGCGTTAACTGGCCAACGCGCCTCAGCGTTGGCAGGCGGGGCAGTAGAAGCTGGCGCGCTGGCCCTGCACGATACGGCGGATCGGCGTGCCGCATACCTTGCAGGGCAGACCTTCGCGATCGTAGACCCGCGTCGCCAGCTGAAAGTAGCCGAGCTCGCCGCTGCTGTGCACGTAGTCGCGCAAGGAACTGCCGCCGGCGGCGATGGCCGCCTCGAGCACGCGCTTGATGGCGTCGACCAGGCGCGTGCAGGCGGGGAGGGTCAGGCGGCGGGCTGCCGTGGTGGGGCGGATGCCGGCATGAAACAGCGACTCCGACGCGTAGATGTTGCCCACGCCGACAACCGTGTGGGCATCCATGATGAGCTGCTTGATCGCGACCTTGCGCCCCCGGCAGCGGACATGCAGATAGGCGGCGTCGAACTCGGCCGTGAGCGGTTCCGGGCCGAGCCCGGCCAGCAAGGGGTGGCCGGGTGCGTCGCGCGTCCACAGCACCGCACCGAAACGGCGCGGATCGCGCAGGCGCAGGATGGCGCCGGAATCGAAGTGCCAATCGACGTGGTCGTGCAGCAGCGCCGGCTCTCCGGCTTCGACGAAACGCAGGCTGCCCGACATGCCCAGGTGCACCAGCTGGATGACATCGCCGAAATCGAACAGCAGATATTTCCCGCGGCGCCGGACGTCGAGCACTTGTCTGCCAGCCAGTTGCCGCTCGAGATCCGCGGGCAACGGCCAGCGCAGGCTGGGGTTGCGCACCGTTATGCCGAGCAGGGTCCGGCCCTGCAGGCGCGGCAGAATGCCGCGGCGAGTGGTTTCGACTTCTGGCAGTTCGGGCATGGCTCGATATTGTAAAAGCAAGCCTGCGTTGGGCGTGCAGCGGGAAGCATCCGCCATCTCGGAGGTGAAGCGCGAGCATCGTCATCGTGCTTGCTGCGGCACCTCGCCGCAGCCGATCAAGCCCGATGCCGCCAGCAGGAACCTTGCTTGCAGTCGCGGCTCGAAGCTTTAGAATCAAGCAAAACTCACAGTCCGTTCCGGTAAGGCTCATGACTCACATCAAACGTTTACCCCTTTACGTGGGGCTCTTGCTGACTGCTGGATGCGGCCAGCACGCAGTGAAGGCTTCCCCTCCAGCGCCGGAACCGACTGCGCAACAGACCCAGCCCTCGGAAGCCGAACAGGTCGCGGCGAGCGAAGAGAGCAAGCCGAATCTGCCGAACCAGGCCTTGACGCCGGAGTTGCTTTTCAAGTTTCTGGTGGCCGAGGTGGCCGGACAGCGTGGCGCCATCGGCCTCGCCAAAACGACTTATCTCGACCTTGCGCAGCAGACCAGGGATCCGCGGATCGCAAGACGCGCTGCCGAGATCGCGGTGTTCGCCCGCGACCAGGACGGTGCGCTCGAGGCGACCCGCCTGTGGGCGGAGACCGACCAGGAATCCGAACGCGCCCAGCAGACGCTGGCGTCGCTGTTGTTGAACAAGGGCGAACTGGCCGAGGCTGAGCCCCTTTTGAAAGCGATCCTTGCGCGCGATCCAGCCAATGCGTTTCTGCATCTGTCGGCGCTGATGGGCAAGACCCGCGACACCAAGGCCACGCTGGAACTGGTGCAGCGTCTGGCTGCAGATTATCCGCAGCTGCCGGAGGCCCAGTTCGCCATCGCACAGGCTGCTACCCATGCCGGACGTTTCGACGAAGCGCTGGCAGCACTGGATGAGGCCGACCGGCTACGGCCTGGCTGGGAGACGGCGGCGCTTTATCGCGCCCAGCTGCTGGCGAAAACTTCGCGCGCAGACGCGCTCGCATTTCTGCGCGACTTTCTGGTTCGGCATGCTGACGCCCGCGAAGTCAGGCTGACCTATGCGCGAATGCTGGTCAACGCCAACCAGTTTACCGAGGCGCGCACCCAGTTCACCCGGCTGACCAGCGACTTTCCACGCAATGCCGAGGTCAGCCTGGCTGCCGGCCTGCTGTCGCTGCAAATGGGCGATATCGAGGCGGCCCAGGCACTGCTGAACGAGACCCTGGAATACGACCCCAGGGATCCGGATACGGTGCATTACTACCTTGGGCAAGTGGCAGAAGAGTTGAAGCAGCCCGAGTTGGCCAACCAGCACTACGAGCAGGTCATGGAGGGCAACTATCTGGTCCGTGCGCGTGCCAGACAGGCGGCGTTGCTGGCGCGTCAGGGAAAGCCCGAAGAGGCTCGGGCCTTGCTGGCGGCGACCCGCGGGGAGAATGAAGGGCAGAGCATCCGCTTGATCCAGGCCGAGGCCGACCTCCTGCGCGAGACGAAAGACTACCAGGAAGTTTTTGCGCTGTTGTCCGAGGCGCTCAAACGTTATCCGGATTCACCCGACCTGCTCTACGATCGCGCGATGGCGGCCGAAAGGCTCGACAAGCTCGACGTGCTGGAAGCCGATTTGCGCCGCGTCATCCAACTCAGGCCGGATGACGCCCAAGCCTACAATGCGCTGGGCTATACGCTGGCGGATCGCACCGATAGGCTGGCCGAGGCGGTTGTACTGCTGGACAAGGCGCTGGCGCTGTCCCCGGAGGATCCGTTCATTCTCGATAGCGTGGGCTGGGCGCACTACCGCTCCGGCAATCTGGCTAAGGCGCAGGAATTCCTCGAACGGGCCTACAAGGTGCGGCAGGACCCGGAAATCGCCGCCCACCTCGGCGAGGTGCTGTGGGCGCGCGGCATGCGTGACGAAGCGGGTCAGCTCTGGCAGTCCAGCATCGAATCCAATCCCCACAACGAAGTGCTGCTGGAAACTGTGCGCCGGCTCAAGCCCTGATGTGGCGTGTCGCTGCAGTGGGCTTGCTGCTGGGGCTGACTGGCTGCGCCGCAGTCGCCCCTCGCAGCGTGACGCCTCCCGCCCCGATGGTGATCGCCCCGGCCTGGTCCCTGCAGGGGCGGATCAGCGTCAAAACTGGCGAGGAGAACCTGTCCGGACAGCTGCAATGGCACCATCAGCGTGATGCCGACACCCTGATGCTCGCCTCGCCACTCGGTCAGGGCGTGGCCAAGATCGTGCGTGATGCGGCGGGAGTAGTGCTCGAACTGCCCGGTGAGCCTGCGCGGCAGGCGCCCACCGTCGAGGCTCTGACCGAGGACGCCTTGGGCTACGCATTACCGGTTGCCGGGCTGATCTATTGGGTACAGGCGAACGCCGACCCCGCCAGCCACCATGACATCACCCGCGACGATCAGGGTCGCCCTGCGCGCATCAGCCAGGACGGCTGGATCATCGAATATCTGCAATATTTTTCCGATAATCCCAGCCAGCCGCGCAAGATGAAGCTGCTGCGCGAGGATCTGGAAATCCGCCTGGTCACCGATACCTGGCAGCCTGAATGAGTCAGACATCGAGCCAGTCCTTCCCGGCCCCGGCCAAGCTCAACCTGTTCCTTCACGTGGTGGGCCGGCGTGCCGACGGCTACCACCTGTTGCAGAGCGTTTTCCGCCTGATCGACCGCTGTGACACGGTGCATCTGACGCTGCGCGACGATGGCAGGGTGGTGCGCGAGGGCGACCTGCCCGGGGTGGCCGCTGACGATGACCTCACCGTCCGCGCTGCGCGTCTGCTGCAGAGCCACGCGCCCGCCGGTGCGGGCGTGAACATCCGCCTCGACAAACGCTTGCCGATGGGTGGCGGGCTGGGGGGCGGCAGTTCCGACGCGGCCACGGTGTTGCTGGCGCTCAACCGACTGTGGCAAATCGATCTGCCGCGCGCCAGTCTGCAGGCGCTGGCGCTGAGGCTGGGTGCCGATGTGCCGGTCTTCATCTTCGGCCGGACCGCATTCGCCGAGGGGGTGGGTGAAATCCTCCGCCCGGTGGACGCCGAGCCGGCATGGTATGTGGTGCTGACACCACCGGTGCAGGTGCCCACAGCGGTGATTTTTGCCGCGCCGGAATTGACACGAAACACGCCAGCCCTCAAAATAGCGCCCTTTTCCGCAGGCGCGGGTCATACGAGCTTGCACGGGCTTCAGCCCGTAGCAAGTCGGAGTCCCCTCGTGGGGCATAACGATCTTCAGCCGGTGGTCATGCAGCGCTACCCCGAAGTCGTCCGCCATCTGGCGTGGCTGCAGCAGTTCGGCGAAGCCCGCATGACCGGCTCGGGCGCCTGCGTTTTTGCCTCCTTTGGCGATGAGGCCACGGCCCAGGGTGTGCTGGGGCAGTTGCCAGAGGGCATGCAGGGTTTTGTGGCGCAGGGTCTGGACCGGCACCCGCTGTTCGGATACTGCGACTGAAGCAGCAAGCATTGGGGAGTCGCCAAGTGGTAAGGCATCGGATTTTGATTCCGACATTCGTAGGTTCGATCCCTACCTCCCCAGCCAGATCGATGCAGCCGCCCGCCAGCGCCAAACGTTGCGGGCGGCTGTTTTTGTTCGTTGGAGATAGGCGTGTCCATTGAGAACCTGATGGTGTTTACCGGCAATGCCAATCCCCGCCTGGCGGCGGATGTGGTGCGCCATCTCAATATCCATCTCGGGCGTGCCACCGTATCGCGCTTCTCCGACGGCGAGGTGATGGTCGAGATTCTCGAGAACGTGCGCGGCAAGGACGTGTTCGTTCTGCAGTCGACCTGTCAGCCGACCAATGACACCCTGATGGAGGTAATGGTGATGGTGGACGCGCTGAAACGCGCCTCGGCCGCGCGCATCACCGCCGCCATCCCTTATTACGGCTACGCCCGCCAGGATCGCCGTACCCGCTCGGCAAGGGTGGCGATCACCGCGAAGGTGGTGGCCAACATGCTGCAGGGCGCTGGCGTGGACCGGGTGCTGACCATGGATCTGCACTCTGACCAGATCCAGGGCTTCTTCGATATCCCGGTCGACAACATCTATTCCAGCCCGATCCTGCTGGGTGACATCTGGAAACGCAATCATCCCGATCTGGTGGTGGTGTCGCCTGACGTCGGTGGCGTGGTGCGTGCACGGGCGATCGCCAAGCGTCTGGAATGCGACCTGGCGATCATCGACAAGCGCCGTCCCAAGCCTAACGTCGCCAAGGTCATGCACATCATCGGTGACGTCAAGGATCGTACCTGCATCATCATGGACGACTTGGTCGACACCGCCAACACCCTTTGCGAGGCGGCCAATGCACTCAAGGAGCACGGTGCCAAAAAGGTCCTGGCCTACTGTACCCACCCGGTGCTGTCGGGCAGCGCAGTGGAGCGCGTGACGCATTCCGCGCTCGACGAACTGGTGGTCACCGATACCATTCCGCTGCGCGAAGATGGGCGCGGTTGCAACAAGATCCGGCAATTGTCGGTGGCTGAACTGCTGGCTGAAACGGTCCGCCGCATCAGCAACGAGGATTCCGTCAGTTCGCTGTTCGTCGAATAGCGCTGGCCGAATGCCCCTGGTCGCGGGGGCTGTTTTTTATCGAGAAGGTTTAGGAGAAAGTTATGGAAATCGAAGTTATTGCTGCCAAGCGTGAACTGCAAGGTACGGGTGCGAGCCGCCGTCTGCGTCACGCTGGCAAGGTCCCCGGCATCGTCTACGGTGGCGCCGCTGCCCCGATGCAGATCGAGCTGGATCACAATGCCCTCTTTCACGCACTGCGCAAGGAGGCGTTCCACGCCTCGGTGCTGACGCTGAATGTCGGCGGCGCCAAGGAGTCGGTGCTGCTGCGCGACACCCAATGGCACCCCTACAGGCAGCAGGTGCTGCACGTCGACTTCCAGCGTGTCGACAAGGACCACAAGATCCACGTCAAGGTGCCGCTGCATTTCCTCAACGCCGAGTTGGCGCCGGGCGTCAAGCTCGGCGGAGGCAAGCCCCATCACATCGTCAACGAACTCGATGTGCAGTGCCTGCCCGGCAGCCTGCCCGAATTCATCGAAGTGGACATGGGCAATCTCGAAGCCGGTCATTCGATTCATGCCAATGACTTGGTGTTGCCTGCCGGCGTCGAGCTGGTTCCTCATGTCAAGACGGAAAACCCTGCCGTGGCATCGATCAACGCGCCCAAGGGTGGTGTCGCTGAAGAGTCGCCCGCGGAACCCGCGGCCTGATGCTGCTGCGCTACCCTGGTCGGGTAGCGCAGCATGTGCGGCATGATGGCGCCCCGCCTGATCGTCGGCCTCGGCAATCCGGGACGCGACTACGAAGAAACCCGGCACAACGCCGGGTTTTGGTTTTGCGCGCGCCTGGCGCAGGAATGGGGGGTCTCGCTGTCCTTCGAGTCGCGCTTTCACGGCATCGTCGGGCGCAGCGCCAGGAACGTCTGGCTGTTGTTGCCGCAGACCTTCATGAACCGCTCCGGTCAGGCGGTCGGCGCGCTTGCCCGCTTTCATCGTATCGAGCCGGCCGAGATCCTGGTGGTGCATGACGAACTCGACATCCCGCCCGGCCAGTTGCGCCTCAAATTCGGCGGAGGCATGGGCGGCCACAATGGCTTGAAGGACATCGCCTCGCACCTGGGCACACAGGATTACTGGCGCCTGCGCATCGGAATCGGTCATCCGGGCGACCGCAACGAGGTGGTGAACTATGTGCTGAAGCCGCCGCGGCGCGAGGAGCAGGCGGAAATCGACTCGGCGATCGAGCGCGCGCTGAACCTCATGCCGCTAATCGAAAAGGGTGAATGGAACGCGGCCACCCAGCGCGCCAATACCAAACCCGTACCTCCAAAATCCCAGGAACAAACATGAGTCTGAAATGCGGCATCGTTGGTCTGCCCAACGTCGGAAAATCCACCCTGTTCAATGCGCTGACCGAGGCGGGCATCGCCGCGGAGAATTACCCTTTCTGCACCATCGATCCGAATACCGGCGTGGTCGAGGTGCCCGACCCGCGGCTGGCGCAGTTGGCCGAGATCGTCAAGCCGCAGATGATCGTGCCGGCCATCGTCGAGTTCGTCGACATCGCCGGGCTGGTGGCAGGCGCCTCAAAATGCGAGGGCCTGGGCAACCAGTTCCTCGCCAACATCCGTGAAACCGATGCCATTTGCCATGTCGTGCGCTGTTTTCACAATGAAAACGTGATTCACGTCTCAGGCAAGGTCGATCCCATCTCGGACGTGGAAACCATCGCCACCGAATTGGCC
>JBAPWR010000544.1:0-1634 GCA_049283775.1 Thiobacillus sp. | reverse complement strand
CCGGGCAGGGCTTCGCTCGACTACTGGTTCAGGCAAACGCTCAGGAAATAATGACGCAGGTAGGGTGGACAAGCGCAGCGCCTTCCGCCACCGACATTCAGGCGAGGCAGGCCGAGGTCGTTGCGCCGTTCCGTCTTGCGACCCATGTGCCGGCTGGCTACCCCAAGATGGGCATCGCCAGCGTGCTGCCGGTGCGCTCGGCGGGCGCCGGCCAGCGGCTGGTGACGACCTTGCTGCGGGTGTAGAAATACACGCCTTCCATGCCGTGCATGTGGAGATCGCCGAACAGCGAGGCCTTCCAGCCGCCGAAGGAAAAGAAGGCCATCGGCACCGGGATCGGCACATTGACACCGACCATGCCGACCTCGATCTCGTTCTCGAAGCGGCGCGCCCAGTGGCCTGACGAAGTGAAGATGGCGGTGCCGTTGCCGTAGGGGTTGGCGTTGACGAGTTCGAGTGCGGCATCGAAGCTGTCGACCCGCAGCACGATCAGCACCGGGCCGAAGATTTCCTCGCGGTAGATGTCCATCTCCGGGGTCACCCGGTCGAACAGGGTGGGGCCGACGAAGAAGCCGTTCTCGCAGCCGGCCACCTCGATGCCGCGACCGTCGAGCAGCAGCTCGGCGCCCTGGCTCACACCGCTGTCGATCAGCGACACGATGCGGTCGCGATGCGCTGCCGAGATCACCGGGCCCATGTCGGTCTCGGCTGCATCGCCGCGCCCCACCCGGATCTGCGCCGCCTTGTCGCGCAGCAGCGGCAGCAGGCCGTCGCCCGCCTCGCCGACCGCCACCACGGTGGAGATCGCCATGCAGCGCTCGCCGGCCGAGCCGTAGGCTGCGCCTATCAGGGCTTCGGCGGTGAACTCCAGATCGGCGTCCGGCATCACCACGGCGTGATTCTTGGCGCCGCCCAATGCCTGCACGCGCTTGCCGTTCTTCGCTCCGGTCTCGTAGATGTGTTTGGCGACCGGCGTCGAACCGACGAAGGACACGGCGCCGATATCGGGGTGGGCGAGCAGCTTATCGACCGCTTCCCTGTCGCCGGGAATGACGTTGAAGACCCCGTCCGGCAGGCCGGCCTCCTGCAACAGCTCGGCCATGCGCAGGCTGCAGGACGGCACCTTTTCCGAGGGCTTGAGGACGAAGCTGTTGCCGCAGGCGATGGCCACCGGGAACATCCACAGCGGCACCATCACCGGGAAATTGAAGGGCGTGATGCCGGCGCACACGCCGACCGGCTGCAGCAGCGAGTGGCAGTCGACGCCGCGGCCGACGTCCTCGGCTTTTTCCCCCTTCAGCAGGTGCGGCACGCCGCTGGCGAACTCGATCACCTCGATGCCGCGCTGCACCGAGCCGGCGGCGTCGGCCAGGGTCTTGCCGTGCTCTTCCGCGGCGAGCCACGCCAGCTCATCGCGGTGCTGCTCCATCAGTTCACGGAAACGGGTCAGGATGCGCGCGCGGCGCAGCGGCGTGGTGTCGCGCCAGGCAGGGAAAGCCGCCCTGGCTGCCGCCACCGCGGCATCCACATCGGTGGCGTCCGCCAGCGGCACCTTGCGGATCAGCTTGCCGGTAGAAGGGTCGAACACCTCGCCCATGCGGCTGCCGAGAGACTGGACGCGCTGACCATTGATC
>JBAPWR010000543.1:0-6111 GCA_049283775.1 Thiobacillus sp. | reverse complement strand
CGTCAGCAGTCTTGATGCCCTGGAACATGATGTCGCCGGACTGGCCGTGGAACGCGATCAGGCCCGAACCGCCGGTAGCCGACCAGACGTCGCACATCTTGCGCAGCAGGTCGGAGCTGTAATGCATACCGGCAGGCGGCTGGATACGCAGGGTGTGGAATTCAGCACACTCGGGGAACAGCGGCTGGTGGTTTTCGTCTTTCAGTTCGGTGAAACGGGGAATCACGCCGCCGCCGTAGCCGAACACACCAACCGTACCACCCTTCCAGTAACCAAACTTGGTCTTGTAGGAGGTTTCCAGCTGACCCATCAGGTCAACCATCATGTCGTTATCTTTAGCCAGACGCTTAAGGCCAGTTACAAAGCTGGGCCACGGGCCCTTTTCGAGCTCGTCCAGATTGGGCGTATCAATCATCTTCTTTGCCATAGTTTTCTCTCCTAGAACATTTCGAAATGCCCGCTCAGCACTCAGCTCAACGGTATTGCAACATCGTATTGAGTTGACAGCTGCATCACCATCATTCTCATGGGTAAAACAGATACTCCATCGCGGTAGGCCTCCACCTACCCATAAGGAGTAGTGCAATTTGCCCAAAGTGGTAATGCCCCATCTGCACAAACGGTGCGACATTAGGGGCCGGCCACAGGAATCCATAAGAGTATTAAAATATTGTTGCGGACGCAAGTCCTTGACCCCGACAGGGTTGAAATGGCACGTGATGCCCCCATCACATTTGATAGGCCCGGTTGCAGCTTTCTGGCATCGGGGTTTGAAGGTTTTATCGACTGCGACACGGATCGAGATTGCATGCCTGAAATTACTCCCTTAGACAAGATGCGCCTGCCTTTCGGCGGCCAGGAAGTCGAGTTCCAGCACCTGACCCACGAGTCAGGCGGTGTTCCATTTCTGCGCATCCGCATCCGCGAGCACAAGCGCTTCACCATTTTTGATGTCGATCCGGTCAGCGCCCAGAAATGGGCCGACCTGATGCAGGCCTGGGCCAAGGAACACGCAGGAGATGCTCCATGAGCTGGAGTTGGCCGGAAGACAAGCCGGAGGAGTATTTGCCGCACATGATCGATCTGCAGTTCGATCTGGTCGGCACCACCATCCCGGCAGAAAACGCACAACTATTGTCTGATGCGTTGCAGAAGCTGCTGCCCTGGCTGAGCGAAGACAGGGGCATCGGCATTCAGCATCTGAAAGGTGCCGAGACCAACAGCGGTGACGCCTCCCTCAATATCAACCGCCGCACCAAGCTCTTCCTGCGGGTGCCCAAGGCCCGAGTCGACGACATGCAAAAGATCGTCGGCAAGACCCTCGATCTTGCTGGTCACGCACTGCAGGTCGGCAGCTTCAAAACCCGGGAATTCACTGCCTTCGCCAATATCTACGCGCATTTCGTTGACACCGGCAGTGCCACTGAAGAACAATTCGTGCAGGATGTGATGCGCGAACTGGACGGTCATTTCCATCTGCGCTGCGGCTTTATCTGCGGCAAGCAGCAAACCTTGCAAAGCACTTCAGGCACCCTATATGGCTATAGCCTGATGCTGCACGACGTCCCTCAGCACAAGTCCCTGCAACTGCAGGACGAAGGACTGGGACGCAACCGTTTGTTGGGTTGCGGGATTTTTATCCCGCATAAATCCATTGCGCCGGTGATGCCGGCAAACCATTAAACCCGCTGCCGGTTGTTCCGGCGATACTTTTTGTGACCAACCTGAAAGGAGAAAACATGTCTTATGTTGTAAACGGCGAAGAGCTCGAAACTGGCGAAGAGGACTTCCTGCTGGAAGCCAACTTCAGCGACGACGTCCCCCCGGTCATCGCCGCGGCTGAAAAAATCACATTGACCGACGAGCACTGGACGGTCATCAATTTCATGCGCGACAAGTACAAGGAAGACGGCTCAACCCCCAACTTCCGCAACATGCTTGCCGAAATGGATGAGCTGCACCCGGGTACCGACTGGAAGAAAAAGCTCTATGAGTTGTTCCCCAACCAGCCTGCCCGCCAGTCGGCCCGCGTCGCTGGCCTGACCAAGCCCTACGGCAAGGGCGGCTACTAAATAGCCGTCCAGCCCCGGCGAACTTCCAGAATGTTCGCCGGGGCTCTGTTCGGCGCCCCGCGCTTTACTTCAGGCTTCAACAAACATGTTCACCAACACCCTCGTTACAACCGAAGACCTGGCTGCCCACCTGGATGACCCGCACTGGGTCATTTTTGATTGCCGCTTCACCCTGACCGATCCCGAGGCGGGCCGCGAAGCCTACGCCAAGGCGCATATTCCGGGGGCACGCTACATTCACCTTGACGAGGACATGTCCGCCACGGTCGGCGAAACCACCGGGCGACACCCCTTGCCCGATCCGCGCGTGCTGACCGAAAAGCTCTGCCAGTGGGGCGTCGGGGTCAACAAGCAGGTGGTGGTTTATGACGACAGTTACGGTGCCATGGCGGTGCGGCTGTGGTGGATGCTGCGCTGGCTCGGCCACCCGGGTGTGGCCCTGCTCGACGGTGGCTATCCGAAGTGGCTACGCGAGAAGCGCCCGGTCAACGCCGACCTGCCTGAATTGCACAAGGCGGCTTGCGCCTGTCTGCCCGAACCGACCCAGATCGTCAGTGCGAACGAAGTCATGCACGCCTCGCAAACGGGTGAGCAGTTGATCATCGACGCCCGTCCCGACCGGCGCTTCAGCGGCGAGTTCGAGCCGCTCGACCCTATCGCCGGCCACGTGCCGGGCGCAATCAACTACCAATTCGACGAAAACCTCGACGTGGACGGCACTTTCATGCCGCCGGAAGCCCTGCGTGAAAACTACCAGGCGCTGCTGAAGGGCAAGCCGGCCTGGCAGGTAATCCACATGTGCGGCTCCGGCGTTACCGCCTGTCACAATATCCTGGCGATGGAAATCGCCGGTCTTCCCGGTTCACGGCTTTACCCCGGTTCGTGGAGCGAGTGGATTACCGATCCCGCCCGCCCCGTCGCCACGGGTGAATAAAGCTCAGCCGAAAAAAGGAGAACACCCATGGCCATGCCCATCCGCGTCAAGACCGTCTGGTTCAAGAAGGACGGCGAGCGCACCGCCGAAGAAATCGCCACCGCCGTCGCCACCACCACCTGGCGCGTCGCAGACAAGGCCGTGGACAACCTTGGCCGCGAGAACTACGACATCATCACCCCGGCGCGCGGATTCAAGCTGATCGCCGAATTCCTCGCCTTCCTGGTTCATTACTGCGACCGCATGGCCTACGCCTCGCTTGCGCCCGAGCGCCGCGTCGCGGTGCTGCAGGCAGTGGCCAACCGGCTTGGCGAAGTGATGGAAGAGAACATCATCAGCGTCGTCGGCAAGGGCGATGGCAGCCGCAACTACAAGGCCGAGTTCATCGATTTTCTCAACCGCCGTTTCGCCGACTACGCCGAGTTCGAGTTCCCCGACGACGAGAAGGCCAGCTTCCCGGCACTGCGCTTCCTCGGCCTGCAGATCCGCGAGGAAATGGGTGACAACGACAAGACCTGGATCATGGACCAGATCATGGACATCGAAATGCCCGAGATGATGGGCACGGTGAGAAAGAGCTTCAAGGGTCTGCTGTCGGACGCGCCGGTCAAGCGCGGATTTGGCTCGCCCGACATGCTGCCGCCCGAATAAGCAGGCAGCCCGCATGGCGAACTCCCCCTTCGACCTTGCCGATGATGTCAGTTATCGCGCCTGGCGCGACGCCAAGCTTGCCGCCTATCCGCGCAGCGTCGACGAACTGGTCGTGCCCCTGGCGGATCCACGCAAGCTGAGCGCGGACGAATTCGCTGCACTGGAGTCGCGCTGCGCCCGCGCCAACATGGCGCTCTACAGCGCAACTCACCTGCCCGCCGCCGACAAATCGCTGGCGCACCAGCTGGGGCGCCAGCTCGGGCTCGTCCATCTGGAAGGCAATTACCTCGCTGACGAGGACGGGCTGTCCAGCATCACCCCGGCCGCCGACGAGGGCAACGGCGTGCGCGGCGACTTCATTCCCTACACCCACAAGCCGATCAACTGGCACACCGACGGCTATTACAACGCGCTCGACCGGCGCATTCTCGGCATGACGCTGCACTGTGCGCAGGATGCCGAATCCGGCGGAGAGAACGCGCTGCTCGACCACGAGATCGCCTACATCCAGCTGCGCGACGTCAATCCGGACTTCATCGCCGCGCTGATGCAGGCGGACGCGATGACCATTCCTGCCCGCATGGACGACGACAACGTCTCGCGTCCCGAACAGAGCGGTCCGGTGTTCGCCGTCGATCCCGACGCGGGATTCCTGACCATGCGCTACACCGCGCGTACCCGCTCGATCGTGTGGAAGGACGACGCCATCACCCGGGCCGCGGTCAAGACCCTGGCGGAGATCCTCGCCGATTCGGAATACATCCTCAGCGCGCGCCTGCGTCCCGGGATGGGCCTGATCTGCAATAACGTGCTGCATACCCGCAGCGGCTTCACCGACTCGCCGGAACATCGCCGCCTGCTTTATCGCGGCCGCTACTACGACCGCCTGCAGTTCCCGCCACGTCCGCATTAGCGGCGACAAGGTTAAAATAGCGCACTTTATTTTTCGGCCGCCTGCCGTCATGCAGCTTCTCGCACTCGGGGTCAATCATCACACCGCACCGCTCGCCATCCGCGAACAGGTCGCGTTCGGCCCGGAAAAGCTGGTTCTTGCCCTGCACGACCTGACCGAAAGCCAGCGCGCCAGCGAAGTCGCCATCCTGTCGACCTGCAACCGCACCGAGCTGTACGTCAACACGCCCTCCCCCGATGACGTGTCGCGGTGGCTGGCCGATTTCCATCAGATCAGCCGCCACGAGCTTTCACCTTATCTCTACGCCCTGCCGCGCGAAAAAGCGGCGCAGCATGCCTTCCGCGTCGCCGCCGGGCTGGACTCGATGGTGCTGGGCGAAACCCAGATCCTCGGGCAGATGAAACAGGCGGTGCAGACCGCCAAGGAGGCCGGCACCCTCGGGCTGCTGCTGCACAAGCTGTTCCAGCGCACCTTCTCGGTTGCGAAGGAGGTACGCAGCAGCACGGAAATCGGCGCCAATTCGGTGTCGATGGCGGCCGCAGCGGTGCGCCTGGCCGAGCGCATCTTCCCTAGCGTCAAGGATCAGGCCTGCCTGTTCATCGGCGCCGGCGAGATGATCGAGCTGTGCATGACGCATTTCGCCGCGCAGCATCCGCGCCGCATGACCGTCGCCAACCGCACCGCCGAACGCGCCCGTCCGCTGGCCGAGCGCTTCAACGCCGGCGTCATCCCGCTGTCCGGGCTGCCCGACGAGTTGTCTTCCTACGACATCATCATCACCTCCACCGCCAGCCCTTTGCCCATCCTCGGCAAAGGCATGCTCGAGCGCGCGATCAAGCAGCGTCGCCACCGGCCGATCTTCATCGTCGACCTGGCGGTGCCGCGCGACGTCGAAGCCGAGGTGTCGGAAATGGACGACGTCTTCCTCTACACCGTCGACGATCTCGGCCAGGTGGTGCGCGAAGGCATGGACACCCGCGTGGCCCAGGTAGCGCAGGCCGAAGCCATCATCGAAGCCAGCGTCGAACATTTCGTCCACTGGATGGAAGGCCGCGAACTCGTGCCGGTGATCCGCAGCCTGCGCGACAGCGCCGAGCGCTACCGCCGCCATGAACTCGACAAGGCCGAAAAGGCCCTGGCGCGCGGCGACGATCCGCGCCTGGTGCTGGAAGCCCTGAGCCATTCCCTGACCAACAAGCTGCTCCACGCCCCGACCCACGCGCTCAACCACGCCAGCAGTGACGAGCGTGACCAGTGCGCCCGCTACATCAGCCAGCTATACGGGCTGCACCACGAATGAAGGCCAGTCTCGCCGACAAGCTCGCTCGCGCCGACGAGCGGCTTGAGGAACTTGACGCCCTGCTGTCGCAGCCCGAGATCGCGGGCGACATGGAGTCCTACCGCAAGCTCACCCGCGAGCACGCCGACCTCACCCCGGTGGTCGCGCTTTACCGCAAGTACCGGCAGGTCGAGGCCGACCAGCGCGCCGCGGAGGAAATGCTCGCCGACCCCGACATGCGCGAACTCGCCGAGGCCGAGCT
>JBAPWR010000542.1:0-7437 GCA_049283775.1 Thiobacillus sp. | reverse complement strand
TCATCGAACACCACCACGTAACCGCGCTCCATCCCGGCAGGCAGGTGCGTGCCGCGCACCAAAAGGGTCTTTTTCTCGCCATGGTCCAGGTAATCGATCTGGGTCTGCCATTCGCCCTCATTTTCGGCAAAGCGCGCCACCACCCCCGCACCGAAATCCGACAACGCCTCGCCCTGCGCTCCCAATTGCTTCAGTGGGCGCGCCTCCAGCGCCGCGGGATGCACGCCGAGTATGGTTGCCGCTGCGCTATTGGCGGTACGCACGCTCAGCGCCTCGTCGAGCACGATGACGCCGGACGAAAGGTTGGCCAGCACCCGCTCCAGAAAGGCCTTGGCGCGTTCCGTCTCCTGATGGTTCAGCACCAACTGCTGACGCGCATCCGACAGCTGCCGCGTCATGCGATTGAATTTCTGGATCAGGGCGCCCAGCTCGTCGCGCCCCGAAACGTTCGGCATCTGTGTGTAGTCGCCCATCGCCACCGCGCGGGTGCCGCGCGCCAGTGCACGCAGCGGGGCGCCAAGCCGTTCGGAAAGCAGGTAGGCGATGATGATCGTCATCAGCAAGGCCAGCATCAGGGTCAGGGTCAGGGCGAAGCCGTAGATGCGCTTCAGGCTCAAGCGGGAAATGGCGATCTGCTGGTATTCCTGATACGCCATCTGCACCGCCTGGGCGTCGCGCGCCAGGCTAGACGGGACCGGCTGCACCAGCTGCAGCACCCGGGTCTCGCCCGACAGCACGCTGGTATAGACGGGCACCAACACGCGCATGATGAGGCCCAGTTCCGGCACTTCCTCGATCCGGCTGTAGGGCTGTTGCTGGCGCACCTGCCACAACACCGAGCGCTCCGGCATCACCGGCAGCAACCTGCCGGGTTCGCTGCCCACATGGGCGATCACCCCGCCACGCTCGTCGAACAGGGTCAGTTCCTGCACGGCGCTCTGCTCGCGCAGGGTCGACAGCATGGTGATCACCGAACCGACGCCCCCCTCGTCGGCCAGCGCCAGCGCCATGCGCTGGGATTTCTTGTCGAGTTCACGCAGCAGGTCATCAAGCGCAGCCTGGCCGAGGTTCACTCCGGAAGTCAGCGCGTTGTCGACCCTCACGTCGAACCAGGTCTCGATCGATCGATTGAGAAAAAAAACCGAGGCGCCGTACACCACCATTCCGGGCAGCATGGCCACCAGGCCGAACATCAGCATCAGCCGCAGCGTCAGTTTGGCGCCGAATACGCCCCGCCGGATGCGCCGCTGCAGCACCCACAACTGCCAGCCGACCAGTGCCAGCAAGGCCAGGCTGAGCACGCCGCCGACCGCGAACAGCACGGGCAGGGTATCCGAGAACAGTGCGCTGTCGCCGCTGGCCAGAAACAGCAGCAGCAGCAGCGCAACAACCAGAAAAACCGCTCCGACGATCAGCCTGCGCATCAGGGGACCAATGTCATGGGTTTGTCGGCGACCGGCGCGTTGAAGGCCCACTCATGCCAGGGGGTGCTGAGGTCCCACCTGTCGCCACTCACCGCGCCGATATGCAGCGGCTTGGGCAGTTGCGAGGTATCGAGGCGGACCCGCAGGCGTGCCTCGTAGCGCCGGCTATTTTTCAGTGCGCCGCGCTCGAGTATCTGCCAGCCCTCGAGTGTCCCCAGCATTTCCAGCGCTTCCTCCAGCGTGCCTGCCGTCTTGGTCACGTAGCCGATCTCGATCACATAGCGCCGCAGCAGCAAATGATAGTAGATCCGCATCTTGCGACTTGCTTCGACGATGCCCTCGTCGAACCACCACCAGCCACGCGGCTTGGTGATTTCCAGTTCGGCGAGAAAATGCAGGTTGATGCCCTTGAGCAGCGCTTCCTCGAGGGTTCTGTTGAGCGGCAGGTCGATCTGCGCGGCGAGTTCGTAGCCCTGCTGGGTGGCACGGATCTCGGCACTGCGCACCATCGGCTTTTCCTGTGCCAGCAACGCGCCGCTCGCCAGGCTGAACAACATCGCCAACAGCCAAACCGCCAGGCGCGATGCTCGCTCAGGCCTTGTCCAGCAAGGCATAAAAGAAACCGTCGTGTTCTGCATCGGGAAGCAATTGGCCTGTTTCCACGGGTTGCGGGAGTGCACAGCGCCGCGCATCGGGGTGACGCGCGACGAAGGCTTCGACTTGCGCGTCGTTCTCTTCCTCGAAAACCGAGCAGGTCGCGTAAAGCAATTTACCACCCGTGGCGAGCAGTCGCCAGAGCGAGTCCAGCATGACAGCCTGCTGGCGAGCGAATCCGGCGATATCTTCAGGGCGGCGCAGCCATTTGATGTCGGGATTGCGGCGCACCACGCCCGATGCACTGCAGGGCACATCGGCGAGTATCCGCTGATAGGGTTGACCGTCCCACCAGGAATCCGGAGCGGCGGCATCGCCAACGACCAGCGTGGCCGGCCGGCGCAGACGATCGAGGTTTTCCTGCACCCGCGCGAGACGCTCCGCATCATGGTCGAGCGCAGTCAGTTCCACGTCGGCACACTCGAGAATGTGGCCACTCTTGCCTCCCGGAGCGGCACAGGCATCGAGCACCCGCAGGCCCGGTTCCAGGTCGAGCAGCAAGGCCGCCCATTGCGCGCCTGCATCCTGCACCGAGACCACGCCCTCGGCAAAGCCGGGCAGCGCGCCGACCGCCACCGCCTTGTCGAGCGTGACAGCCACGGGCCCACTCTGGTGCGCCGCCATTCCGGCATCGGCGAGTCGCGCCAGATAGTCGGTCACACCGCCATGGCGGACATTCACCCGCAGGGTGAAGGGTGGGTGCATCAGTCCCGCCTGCAACACTGCCTGCCACTGCTGCGGATAGTCGTCCCTGAGCTTGTCGATCCACCACTGGGGATGCGACCAGCGACCGAGCGGTGTGCCATCCGCGAGCGTTTCCAGTTCAGCGCGGCGGCGCTGAAAATTGCGCAGCACGGCGTTGACCAGACCACGCCGCCAGCCCTCGCCGGCAGCGGTGACGGCGTTATGCACCACGACATGGGCGGGTGCCCGCGTATAGGCCAGCTGATACAGCGCGACTCGCAGCAGCCAGCCGATCTGCGGGTCGGTTAAAGGGCGTTCGAGCAGGGCGTCGAGCCAGATATCGAGCCGTCCAAGCATGCGCAGGCTGCCATAGAGAATGTCCTGCAAGGCGCCGCGTTCGCCCGCAGTTTCGAGTTGCCGCAATCGCTTGGGCAGGGCCTGGTGCAGGGCGACGCCGGACAGCACTTCTTCGAGCCCGCCGGCTGCCAGTTTCTGAAGATTTCGCATCCTGATGAGGACCCCGGCTTGCGGGGCGGTTAGTGCATGGCAACGGCGGATGATAACAGCGACGAATCTTTGTCTTCCTGCCGGGTCGACACTAGACTGACAGGCAAAAGGAGACTCCCATGAGAAAGACCCTGTTTGGCGTTGCGGCCTGGGCACCCACGGTGTTGGTGGCCGTGACCGCACTTTCATTGCATGCCGCAGAACCCTCCGCGGTTTCACCTGCCCCGGCGCCAGTTGCCGTGCCCGAGCCCCTGCCCGAAGCGCCACCGCTCACCGAGGCGGCACGCAAGCTGCTCGACACGGTCAACCAGCGCATCCACAACATCGACACGGCCGGACTGCTGGCGCAACTCAAAGACCGACCGGACACCCTGGTGATCGACGTCCGTACTCCCGCCGAACTGACCCTGCTGGGCGGCCGCATCGATGCGCCACGCTTTCTCAATATCGCGCGCGGCTGGCTGGAGTTCCAACTGGAAGGCTACGTCACCGACAAGGATGCTCCGATCGTGGTGTACTGCGGCGTCAACCAGCGCAGCCCGCTGGCCGCCGACACGCTGATGAAGCTCGGCTACACCAACGTCAAGAACTTCTCCGATGGCTTTTTCAAATGGAAACGGGCCGGGTTGCCGGTCCAGCAGAACGACAAGGTGCCGGCGTCCTTCCTGTATGACCTACCGCAGGAGGTGATTCCCGGCGTCTGGTCAGCGATCGGCGCCACCGCGCCGGGCACCTACGACAACTCGGGCCACAACAACAATCTTTCCTTCATCATCACCGAGGGCGGGGTCGTGGTGGTGAATGCCGGTGACAACTACCTGCTGGCCCAGAGCCTCCACGAGGAGATCAAGAAGCGAACCAGCCAGCCGGTGAAGTACGTCGTCCTCGAAAACGGCCAAGGCCATGCCATGCTCGGATCGAACTACTGGAAGGAGCAGGGCGCCAAGATCGTCGCGCATCGCGACACCGCCAAGTACATCGAACGCAATGGCTACGAGGCGCTCGCGACCATGCGCGCCCGTGCCCGCGACAAAGCCTTCAAGACCGAGTTCACGACGCCGGACATCGTCTATGAGGACAAGCTCGACCTGTCACTGGGCGGGTGGAATATCCAGGTATTGCATCTCGGCAACGCCCATCATCACGGCGACACCATGGTCTGGTTGCCGGAGAAAAAATTGGTCATCGCCGGCGACACCGCCTTCCACGTGCGCATGCTGCCGATCTTCGAGGACACCGATACCGCCAGCTGGATCGAGGTGTGGGACAAGTTCGAGGCGTTCGGCGCGGAAATCGTCATTCCCGGCCACGGCGGGCCGACCGACATGGCCACTGTGACCAAGTGGACCCGCGACTATCTGGTCCACCTGCGGGAAAAAATCGCCGAACTGATCAAGAACGGTGGTTCACTCGACGACGCCTACAAGATCGACCAGGAAGCCTACCTGCATCTGCATACTGCCGAGGAGCTGGCGCGCAGCAATGCTGGCAGGGTGTATCGGGCGATGGAGTTCGAGTAGCCCTGATCGCGCGTGTTTTCCCGGTGCGCCGGGACTAATGGGTGATGTTTCGGGTTCTTGACGCCTGTGCCTGACCCTGCCCCGGGCATGCTCGCCGGTTGGCGTGCTCAGCCCAGAATCTTGCCTGGCAGCACGGCGCGTCCACTGACCAGCGCTGCCGCGTCCATGCGCTTGCCTCCCGCCAGTTGCAATTCGCCAATATGCAAGGCGCCTTCACCACAGGCGACGACGATGCCGCGCTCGTCCGTTGCCAGCACTTCACCCGGACGGCCACCTGACGGGTCAAGCCCTTGCGCCGTTGCCCGCCAGATTTTCACTATCTGGCCATCGAGCACGGTGTGCGCACCGGGAACCGGACTGTAGGCACGTATTGCGCGCGCCAGTTCCACCGCGGGTCGTGACCAGTCGAGGCGCGCCTCTTCCTTGGTCAGTTTGGCCGCATAAGTCGCCAACGCATCGTCCTGGGCTTGCGGCTTCAATTCATCCAGCCTCGCCAGCGCCTCGATGACGCTTGCGGCCCCAGCACGGGCCAGTTTGTCGTGCAGGCTGCCCGCCGTGTCCTCGTCGTCGATCGGCACCGTGGTCTTGAGCAGCATCGCCCCGGTATCGAGCCCGGCATCCATCTGCATGATCGTGATGCCGGTCACCTCGTCGCCCGCCAGGATCGCACGCTGGATCGGCGCCGCGCCGCGCCAGCGCGGCAGCAACGAGGCATGGATATTGAGACAGCCGCGGCGCGGAAGATCGAGCACCGCCCGCGGCAGGATCAGGCCATAGGCCGCCACCACCATGACCTCGGCTGCGACTGCTCGCAGCGCATCCTGCGCTTCCGCAGATTTGAGGCTGGTGGGCTGGAAGACCGGCAGGCCGCGCGCCTGCGCCGACTGCTTGACCGCGCTGGGGGTGAGCTTCATTCCCCGTCCGGCCGGTCGGTCGGGCTGCGTCAGCACCAGCGCAATCTCATGTCCCGCATCGGCCAGCGCATCCAGGGCCGCCGCAGCGAAAGCTGGCGTGCCGGCGAAGATCAGGCGCATCGACTAGAGCGAGGCCACGCGTACCGGAGCCGCGTCGGGGCGGTGCTCCCGCGCCTGCTTGAGAAGTTTCTGCTTGATCCGGTTGCGCTTGAGCATCGACAGGTAATCGACAAAGACCTTGCCCAGCAGATGATCCATTTCGTGCTGGATGCAGATCGCCAGCAAGCCGTCCGCCTGCAGTTCGAAGGGTTTGCCATCGCGGTCGAGCGCTCGCACAGTGACGTGTTCCGAGCGCGTGACCTTGTCGAACACCCCGGGTACTGACAGGCAACCCTCCTCGCCCTCGACTCGCCCCGACCGTGAAACGATTTCGGGATTGATGAATACCCGCAGATCGTCGCGGGTCTCGGTAATATCGATGACGATGACGCGCTCGTGGACATTGACCTGGGTGGCCGCGAGGCCGATGCCGGGCGCGGCGTACATGGTCTCCGCCATGTCGTCCACCAGTTGACGGATGCGCGCGTCAACCGCCTGCACCGGCTTGGCGACAGTGTGCAGACGGGCGTCCGGATAGTGCAAAATGTCGAGTCTGGCCATAAAAATGCTTGAGGAATTAAGGGGCTGGGCGCAAACTTTAATAAGACTTCTGCAGCTGATTCGCTGGCAGGGCTAAATAAATTCCGCCTGATAGCCGTTAGCAGAACGCACAGTATATTTTCAACGGAAAATTAGACAAGGTCTAAATGGAGGGTTCCCCCGTGCGTCAACTCGTCGTTTCCCTGGCCATGCTTCTGGCCATGCCTGCACTTGCCGATACCCTGCAGCTGCAGGACAACGCGCCGGAAAAATATGTCGTGGTCAAGGGCGATACCCTCTGGGATATCTCCGCACGCTTTCTCAAGAGCCCCTGGCGCTGGCCGGAGATCTGGAACCTGAACCGTGAGGAGGTCAAGAACCCTCACTGGATTTACCCGGGCGACCTGATCGTGCTCGACCGCAGCGGTGCCGAGCCGCGCCTGACCCTGGTCAAGGGCGCCGCGAGCGGTTTGCCCACGGTCAAACTCTCGCCTGGGGTCCGTGCCAGCGAAATCGGTGGCGGCGCCATCCCGACCATCCCGATCCGCGTCATCCACCCCTTCCTCGCCCAGCCACGCGTGGTACCGGCCGGCGAGTACGATACCGCACCATTCATCCTCGGCAGCAACACCGAACGGGTGATTCTCGGCTCGGGAGATGATGCTTTCGCCACAGGCGGCAAGCCGGGCGTCACGCGCTGGAGCGTGCTGCGTCCAGGCAAGGCGTTGAGCGACCCCGAAACCGGCGAAATTCTCGGCTACGAAGTCGAATACCTGGGCGACGCTCGCACCCTGAGCGAAGGCGCACCGCAAAAGATTCGCATCACCCAGTCGGCACGCGAAATCATGCCCAAGGACATCCTGGTCGCGGCCGACGACAGCACGACCTTCGAATACATGCCGCGCGCGCCCGAGCAGCCGATTCAGGGGCGGATCATCTCCGCCTACGGCGGCATGACCGACAGCGGACGCTACCAGACCGTGGTGATCAATCGCGGCGCGCAACATGGCCTGGAGCCCGGCCATGTTCTGGCAGTCTACCGTGAAGGTCAGGCTGTCACCCTTTCCAGGGACGAGCAGGAAAGGCTGGCCTGGG
>JBAPWR010000541.1:0-3077 GCA_049283775.1 Thiobacillus sp. | reverse complement strand
AGGCACAGCTGGGCCTCAACGAAACCCAGTTTGGCATCCTCGTCGCCACGCCGGTGCTGACCGGCTCGCTGAGCCGTGTCCCCCTCGGCATGTGGACCGACAAGTTCGGCGGGCGCATCGTGTTCTTCATCCTGATGCTGTCCACGGTCATCCCGATCTGGATGATCACCTACGCCACCGAGTTCTGGCATTTCCTGGTGATCGGCCTGTTCGTCGGTCTGGCAGGCGGCTCGTTCACCGTCGGCATCGCCTACTGCGCACGCTGGTTCCCCAAGGACCGGCAGGGAACGGCGATGGGCATCTTCGGCGCCGGCAACACCGGGGCCGCGGTCACCAAGCTGCTCGCCCCGATCATCGTCGTCGGCTACGGCTGGACCATGGTGCCCCGCGTCTACGCGGTGCTGATGCTGGTGACCGCCATCGTGTTCTGGTTCTTCACCTACAGCGAGCCCTCGCACAAGGTCGGCAAGTCCGTGACTCTCCGCGAGCAGCTGGCCGCCTTCAAGGATCCGAAGGTCTGGCGCTACAGCCAGTACTACTCCATCGTCTTCGGCGGCTATGTCGCGCTGGCATTGTGGATGACCAAGTACTACGTCAGCGAATACGGCTTCGACCTCAAGACCGCGGCTTTGCTGGCGGCCGCCTTCAGCATCCCGGGCGGACTGTTGCGCGCGGTCGGCGGCTATTTTTCCGACAAGTTTGGCGCCCACACCATCACCTGGTGGGTATTGTGGGTTTCGCTGGTCTGCCTGTTCTTCCTCTCCTATCCGCAGAGCGACATCACCATCCAGACCGTCAACGGTCCGTACACCTTCCACTTCGGCCTGAACGCGACGCTGTTCACCATCCTCATGTTCACCCTGGGCATGGCGTTTGCCATCGGCAAGGCCTCGGTCTTCAAGTACATCTCCGACGACTACCCCGGCAACATCGGCGTGGTTTCAGGCGTGGTCGGCCTGGCCGGCGGCCTCGGCGGCTTCGTGATGCCGATCATGTTCGGCGCACTGGTCGACCTGACCGGCATCCGTTCCTCCGCGTTCATGCTGATGTTCGGCGTGGTGTGGGTGTCGCTGATGTGGATGTACTGGACGGAAGTGCGTCCGATGGATGCGGAACGGGAACAGAAACGCGCCCGTACCGCGGACCTGATGGAATAGCAATCACACAGGGGCCAGGCGACGCACGGCTCCTTGCTCAACTTGAAAAAGGAAAACCCCATGCCTACCAACATCAAGGACTGGAACCCGGAAGATACGAAATTCTGGGAATCCACCGGCAAGTCCATCGCCTATCGCAACCTGTGGATTTCCATTCCCAGCTTGCTGATGGGATTCGCCGTCTGGCTGATGTGGGGCATCATCACCGTGCAGATGTCTAACCTGGGCTTTCCCTTCACCCAGGAAGAACTCTTCACCCTGACCGCGATCGCCGGCCTGGCCGGCGCCACGCTGCGCATTCCCGCGTCGTTCATGATCCGGCTGGGCGGCGGCCGCAACGTAATCTTCCTGACCACGGCGCTGCTGATGATCCCGGCCTTCGGCACCGGCATCGCGCTGATGGACCAGAACACCTCGCTGTTCTCGTTCCAGTTGCTGGCGCTGCTGTCCGGCATCGGTGGCGGCAACTTCGCCGCGTCCATGTCCAACATCAGCACCTTCTTCCCCAAGCGCCTGCAGGGTACGGCACTGGGAATGAACGCCGGTTTGGGCAACTTCGGCGTCACCACCATGCAGGTGCTGATCCCGCTGGCGATGACCATGGGCGTATTCGGTGCGCTCGCCGGTGATCCCGTGGCTCTGGCCAAGGACTCGGGCTGGATCTTCGGCAAGATCGTCGCCGGCACTGACACCTGGATCCAGAACGCCGGTTTCATCTGGCTGGTGTTCCTGATCCCGCTGGCCTTCCTCGGTTTCTTCGGCATGAACAACCTGTTGGTCATCTCGCCCAACATCGGTGGCACCATCGCCGCCTTCATCAAGGTGCTGTGGCTGTACGGCCTGGCCTTCCTAACCGCGGGCGTCGGCCTCTATCTCTATCTGCCGGCGCCGACCGGACTCGGCCTGCTCAACATGTGGATCGCCCTGCCGCTGATCATCGCCGCCACGCTGCTGGTGATGAAGCTGGCTGCATTCGGCGAGATGAAGGGCAACATCGCCAAGCAGTTCGAGATTTTCAACAACAAGCACACCTGGGCGATGACGGCGCTCTATATCGTCACTTTCGGTTCGTTCATCGGCTTCTCGATGGCGGTTCCGTTGTCGATCAAGGTGATCTTCGGTGACATGCACATCCTCAACGAGGCAGGCGTGTGGGAGCACATCAAGAACCCCAACGCCCCGTCGGCCCTGACCTACGCCTGGATCGGCCCCTTCGTTGGTGCCCTGATCCGTCCGGTGGGCGGCTGGATTTCCGACAAGGTGGGCGGCGCCATCGTCACCCAGATCATCTCCGTGGTCATGGTGGTGGCTTCGGCCTACGCCGGCTACCTGATGATGCAGGCCTATCAGTCCGCCACGCCCGAAATCTATTTCACCCAGTTTCTGGTCACCTTCGTGATCCTGTTCGCGGCTACCGGCATCGGCAACGGCTCCACCTTCCGTTCGGTCGGCGTGATCTTCGACCGCCAGCAGGCCGGCCCGGTGCTGGGCTGGACCTCGGCCGTAGCGGCCTACGGCGCCTTCGTCGCCCCGGTGGTGATCGGCGGCCAGATTAAGGCCGGCACACCGGAGATGGCCATGTACGGGTTCGCGGTGTTCTACGCGCTGTGCCTGATCATCAACTGGTGGTTTTACCTGCGCAAGAACGCATACATCAAGAATCCCTAAGGAGAGTGCAGGGATCAGGATTCAGGATTCAGGGAATGAGCGGCCTGTGGCCGCGGACTCAAAACCCCGAATTTCCCTGACCCCTGACCCCTGACCGCTAGCGAAAGTAAGGAGCAACACAACATGAGCCACTTCATCGACCGACTGAACTACTTCAAGAAGAACATCGCCAGTTATTCCAGCGGCCACGGCGTCGTCAGCAACGAAGACCGCAGCTGGGAGAACGCCTACCGCAGCCGCTGGCAGCAGGAC
>JBAPWR010000540.1:0-9907 GCA_049283775.1 Thiobacillus sp. | reverse complement strand
GCACCAGGCCGAGCGTAAACAGCGAAGCGATGTGCAGGCCGGGATCTGCCTCGCCAAATTCGTTGGCCAGGGTGGAGGCGATCGAAGTACCCGGCGAAAACAGGCCAGGATTGATGCGGTTGGCATTGCCGATGACAAAGGTGACCGCCATGGTTTCACCCAGCGCGCGGCCCAGTCCGAGCATGATGCCGCCGATGACGCCGACGCGGGTATAAGGCAGCACGACGTTGCGGACCACCTCCCAGGTGGTGCAGCCGACACCATAGGCCGACTCCTTGAGCACATCGGGCACCGTCTCGAACACGTCGCGCATGACCGACGCGATGAAGGGGATCACCATCAGCGACAACACGATGCTGGCGGTGAGTATGCCGACGCCGATGGGCGGACCGGAAAACCAGCCGCCGATGACGGGTACATCACCCAGCAATTCCTGCAGGGGCGGCTGAATGTAGTCGGCAAACAGCGGGGCAAAGATGAACAGGCCCCAGATGCCGTAGACGATGGAGGGGATTCCGGCGAGCAACTCGATCGCGGTTCCCAGCGGCCGGCGCAACCAGACCGGGCAGGTCTCGGTCAGGAACAGGGCGATGCCAAAGCTGATCGGCACCGCGATCAGCAACGCCAGGACCGAGGTGACCACCGTGCCATATATGGCAGCCAGCGCACCGTATTCATCGTCCGGGACACTCCAGACGTTGGTCCACAGGAAGGACGGCCCGAACTCCTTGAGGCTGGGCCAGGCCTCGATGCTGAGCGAAACCAGAATCCCCACCAATGCCGCCAGCACAATCAGCGCAAACAGCTGGGTGGTGAGATGGAAGGATAGGTCCTGCAAGCGGAACTTCCTGACCTGCTGGGCATGCAGATCGATTCCGGCCGATGCGCTGGGCTCGCTCAAGATGGGTTGCCTGTCGTCTGGGTTTCTTCTGTGAAAGCACCCGCTGCAATGTGCAGGCACTTTCACAGAAAAACGGGGGCGGCAAGTCGCCCCCGGTCTTCTTTCAAACCAGTTCGTCGGGAGGATTACCTGATTTTTTTCATTTCCGCTTCGACCATCTTCACCACGTTGGGCGGCAACGCCACGAAGCCTAGGTCGGCAGCCATGCTCTGGCCATTGTTCAGGGCCCAGCTGAAGAAGTCGACCACACCCTTCTGCTTGGCGGCATTGGCGCCCTTCTCATACACCAGGACATAGGTGGCACTGGTGATGGGCCAGGCATTGTTGTGGGTCTGATCGAGCAGGTCCGGCGCCATGCCACGGACCTTGAAGTCTGCACCGGACGCCGCATCCGCGACCGCCTGCTGGCTCGGCACGATGTAGTTGCCGGCACGATTCTTCAACGCGACGAAGTGCATGTTGTTGCTCATGGCATCGGCGATATCCACATAGCCGATCGAACCCTTGATTTTCTGCACGTTGGCAGCGACGCCTGCGTTCCCCTTGCCGCCCACCGCGTTGCGCGGCCAGTTTCCGGTATTGCCGGCGCCGACTTCACGCTGGAATGCCGGCGACTGCTTGGCCAGATAGTGGGTGAAGGCATAGGTGGTGCCGGAACCATCGGAGCGGTGCGACACGGTGATGGCGAGATTCGGCAGCTTGACGCCCGGGTTCAGCTTGGCGATGGCGGGGTCGTTCCACTTGGTGATGGCACCACGGAAGATGTCGGCCGCGGTAACGCCATCCAGCTTGAGCTTGCCCGACTGGATACCGGGAACGTTGATCACGATGGTGACGCCGCCCATCACGGTCGGCACCTGAATCAGACCGGCCTTGTCCAGGATATCTTCCTTCACCGGCGCATCGGATCCGCCGAAATCGACTGTCTTGGCACGGATCTGCTTGACGCCACCAGACGAGCCGATTGCCTGGTAGTTGACCTTGTTGCCGGTCGCTGCGTGATAGGCCTCGGCCCACTTGGTGTAAACGGCGTAGGGGAAAGTGGCGCCCGCGCCGGTGATGTCGGCCGCCACTGCGCTGACTGAAAAAACCAGACCCATGGCCGCAGCCACAGCGCCACCGACAAGCTTGTTGATTGAAAACATGAAATATCTCCGCAAGTAATGAACGTTGCCGAGTGAGGCAACGCCACCATACTAACGGGCGAATATTACATTTATATTTCAGGACAGGAAATTACCCCGCGGCAACGGCGGCCCTGACGGCTTCGGCAATTGTTTCAGCTGAATTTCGGACCTGTTCAGCATCGCGCCCTTCCACCATGACCCGAATCAGGGGCTCGGTTCCGGAGGCACGCAGAACGATGCGGCCGTTGCCGTTGAGGATCGCCTCGGCCTCGAGGACCGATGCCTGGACCGCAGCCGCCTGGTCGAGCTTGAAGCCCTTGGCGACCGGTACGTTGATCATCACCTGGGGATAGGTTTCCAGATCGGCGGTGAAGGCATCCAGGGTCTCGCCGGATTCCCGCAATGCACGCAACACCTGCAGGGCCGAAACGATGCCGTCACCCGTGGTGTGCTTGTCGAGGCAAAGGATGTGACCGGAGGTCTCGCCGCCCAGCGTCCAGGCATTGGCCTGCAGGCGCTCCAGCACGTAGCGATCGCCCACCTTGGCGCGCTCGAACGGAATCTGGATACGCGCCAGCGCATGTTCGGTGCCGAGGTTGGTCATCAGCGTACCGACCACCCCGCCCTTCATGTAGCCGGTCTGGATGCGGTGGCGCGCGATGACATAGACCAGCTGGTCGCCGTCGTAGATCCGTCCCGAGGCATCAGCCATCATCAGGCGGTCGCCGTCGCCGTCGAGGGCGATGCCGAGGTCGGCGCGATGCATGCGAACGGCGTCAGCCAGGGCCTTGGTATGGGTCGCGCCGCATTCGTCGTTGATATTGAAGCCATTCGGCTCGTTGCCGATGGCGATCACCTCGGCGCCCAGCTCGTGCAGGACGTGCGGCGCGACATGGTAGGTGGCGCCGTTGGCGCAGTCGACGACGATGCGCAGGCCGCGCAGGTCGAGGTGATTGGGAAAGGTGCTCTTGCAGAATTCGATGTAGCGCGCCGCCGCGTCCTCGATGCGTCGCGCGCGTCCGAGCTGGCGTGCCTCGACCGTCTTGATGCGGTGATCGAGACGCGCCTCGATGGCTTCCTCGACACTATCCGGAAGTTTCTGCCCGGTGGCGGAAAAAAACTTGATGCCATTGTCCTCGAACGGGTTGTGCGAAGCCGAGATCACCACCCCGGCCTGCAGGCGCAAGGCGCGCGTCAGATAGGCCACCGCCGGCGTCGGCATCGGCCCGGTCATCAGCACGTTCACCCCGGCGGCGGTGAAGCCGGCCTCCAGCGCTGCTTCCAGCATGTAGCCAGAGATCCGCGTGTCCTTGCCGATGAGGATCGTGGGGTGTTCGTTGGGTGGCAGGCTGCCGCGGTCGGCCACCAGCACCTGACCGGCGGCATAGCCCAGATGCATGACAAAATCAGGCGTGATCGGCGTCTCGCCAACCCGGCCGCGCACCCCGTCGGTGCCGAAATACTTGCGTCCCATATCAGGCTTCCTCTACTGCGTTCCAGATCGCCAGCGCATCGCGCATGGCAGCTACATCATGTACCCGTACCAGCCGCGCACCGCGCGCGACCGCCAGCAGGTGGGCCGCGACCCCGGCAAATTCGCGTTCACCGACGCCGCGTCCGCTGAGTGCACCGAGCATGGACTTGCGCGACATTCCCGCCAGCAGCGGCACGCCCAGTTGCGTCAGTTCCTGCAGATGCTTCAACAGCGTGAGATTGTGCTCGAGCGTCTTGCCGAAGCCGAATCCCGGGTCGATGACGATTCGTTCCCTGGCGATGCCGCCCGCCTCGCAGGCCGCCACCCGGCCCTGTAAAAATGCGCCGACCTCGACCAGCACATCGTCATAGTGCGGTGCCTGCTGCATGGTCTGCGGCTCGCCCTGCATGTGCATCAGGCAGACCGCCGCCTCCGACCCCGCCAGCGTCTCCAGCGCGCCCGGCTCACGCAGTGCCATGACGTCGTTGACCATGGCCGCGCCGGCATCCAGCGCCGCGCTCATCACCTCGGGCTTGCGGGTATCGACGGAAACCACCAGGCCACGCGCGGCCAGCGCCTCGATCACCGGCAGCACCCGGCGCATCTCCTCGTCGGGCGGCACGAAGGCCGCCCCGGGACGGGTCGACTCACCGCCGACGTCGAGGATATCGGCACCCTGCTCGGCCAGCTTGAGCGCGTGATCGACTGCTGCCACGGCCGTATCCAGCCTGCCACCATCGGAAAACGAGTCCGGGGTGACGTTGACGATGCCCATGATCAGGGGATGGTCGAGAGACAGGCGAAATGCACCGGCGTGGAGCGTGGCCATAAAAAATGGAGGGGTCGGAACCCCTCCATTCTAAACCCTGGCGATCGGCCGGCCGTCAGGTTTCCTGCGCCGGCTGGGTGCTCGGCGCCGGTGCGCTCGGCTTGTCGCCGCCGCGGGCAGGGGGCTGCGGCGGCGCGCTCGGCTTGGGCGGACGCGGCTCGCGGCCCTGCATGATGTCCTCGATCTGCTCGGAATCGATGGTCTCCCATTCCAGCAGCGCCTTGGTCATGACCTCGACCTTGTCGCGGTTGTCGAGCAGGATCTGCTTCGCCAGATTGTATTGCTGGTCGATGATGCGGCGGATCTCGGCGTCGACCTGCTGCATCGTCGCCTCGGACACATTCTTGTGGGTGGTGACCGAGCGACCGAGGAAGACCTCTCCCTCGTTCTCGCCGTAGACCATGGTGCCGAGCGCCTCGGACATGCCCCACTGCGTCACCATGCGACGTGCCATCTCGGTGGCACGCTCGAAATCGTTGGACGCTCCGGTGGTCATGTGGCCCATGAAGACTTCCTCGGCGACGCGGCCGCCGAACAGCACCGCGATGTTCTGCAGGATCTGCTCTTTGTCCATGCTGTAGCGGTCCTCGGTCGGCAACTGCATGGTCACCCCCAGCGCACGGCCGCGCGGGATGATGGTGACCTTGTGCACCGGATCGGTCTTGTCGAGCTTGCGCGCCACCACGGCGTGTCCCGACTCATGGTAGGCGGTGTTCCTGCGCTCTTCTTCGGGCATGACGATGGAGCGGCGCTCGGCGCCCATGATGATCTTGTCCTTGGCACGCTCGAAGTCCTGCATGTCGACCAGGCGCTTGGCGCTGCGCGCGGCGAACAGGGCAGCCTCGTTCACCAGGTTGGCGAGGTCGGCGCCGGAGAAGCCGGGGGTGCCGCGCGCCAGGATGTCGGCGCGAACATCGGGAGCGATCGGCACCTTGCGCATGTGCACCAGCAGGATCTGCTCGCGGCCGCGGATGTCCGGCAGGCCGACCACCACCTGGCGGTCGAAACGGCCGGGGCGCAGCAGCGCCGGGTCGAGCACGTCGGGACGGTTGGTCGCGGCGATCACGATCACCCCGCTGGTGCCCTCGAAGCCGTCCATCTCGACCAGCAGCTGGTTGAGGGTCTGCTCGCGCTCGTCGTTGCCGCCGCCGAGACCAGCGCCACGTTGGCGACCGACGGCGTCGATCTCGTCGATGAAGATGATGCAGGGCGCGTTTTTCTTCGCCTGTTCGAACATGTCGCGCACCCGTGCCGCGCCGACGCCGACGAACATCTCGACGAAGTCGGAACCGGAAATGCTGAAGAACGGCACCTTGGCCTCGCCGGCGATGGCGCGCGCCAGCAGGGTCTTGCCGGTACCCGGCGAGCCCACCATCAGCACACCGCGCGGAATGCGGCCGCCGAGTTTCTGGAAGCGCGACGGATCCTTGAGGAAGTCGACCAGTTCGGCGACGTCTTCCTTGGCCTCGTCGCAGCCTGCGACATCGGCGAAGGTCACCGGATTGCTGTTTTCGTCGAGCAGGCGGGCCCGGCTCTTGCCGAAGGAGAAGGCGCCGCCGCGGCCGCCACCCTGCATCTGGCGCATGAAGAACACCCACACGCCGATCAGCAGCAGCATCGGGAACCAGGAGATGAAGATGCTCATCAGGAAGGACGGCTGCTCCTCCGGCTTGGCCTCGATCGACACGCCATTCTGCAGCAGGTCGGACACCAGCCAGGGATCGCTCGGGGCATAGCTGGTGAAGCGCTTGCCGTCGGCACGCTCGCCGCGCAGCACGTTGCCCTCGATGGTCACCTTGGTGATCTGCTGCGAGCGCACTTCCTCGATGAACTGCGAGTAGGGCATCTGCGCCTGGGTGGTACGCTGCGCGCCGAACTGGTTGAAGACCGTCATCAGCACCACGGCGATGATCAGCCAGACCGCAACGTTTTTAGCCATGTTGTTCACTATCACTCCTGCGCGCCAGGTGGCGCGAAATTTAGACTCATTCTAAACCCGGATCGACGGGTTTCAAAGGGTGCAATCCCAGCAGGTAAATCTCGCTGCTGCGTTCGCGTGAAGCTTCGGGTTTGCGGATCAGCACCTGTTCGAACGCTGCCCGCATCTGCCGCCGATATTCCTCGAAGCCGACCCCGTGAAACGCTTTGACGAGAAAAGCGCCTTCGGGTTTCAGCCATTTGATGGCAAATTCGAGCGCCATCTCGCACAAATCGTAATGCCGGGCCTGGTCACGCAAGCCCACTCCACTGATGTTGGGGGCCATGTCGCTCAAAACAAGGTCGACCTGCCCGCCCTGCAGCTTTTCTTCCAGCCAGGCGAGTCCCTCGGCGCTGGAAAAATCCCCCTCGAGGCATTCGACGCCCGGCAAGGGCGCGACCGGCAGCAGGTCGATAGCCAGGATCTTACCCTTGCCCTTGAGCTTCTGCGCGACCACCTGGCACCAGCTTCCCGGGGCGGCCCCCAGGTCGACTACGGTCATGCCGGGACGCAGCAGATGATCGCGACGGTCGATTTCCAGCAGCTTGTAGGCCGCGCGCGAACGATAGCCGTCCTGCTGCGCCCTTCTGACGAATGCGTCGGTGACATGCTCGTGCATCCAGGCCTTGCCCGATTTGGTGCGTTTGGGTTTATGCATGCTGGCTATCGGCTAAAATCCGGGCTCAGTTCAAGGAATGACAATGAAATCCCTCAGCCCCGCACAACGCCAGTTCCTCAAGGGACTCGCCCACCCACTCCAGGCGGTCGTGATGATCGGCAATCAGGGCCTGACTCCGGCCGTGCACAAGGAAATCGGCCGCGCACTGGCCGCACACGAACTCATCAAGATCAAGGCCGCGACCGATGACGCGGATACCCGTCGCGCCTGGATGGAGGAAATCTGCGCGGTGGCCGGTGCCGCGCCGGTGCAGCAGATCGGCAAGATCCTGGTGGTCTACCGGCCCGCCGAGCAGCCGGCCATCACCCTGCCGAAATAGCCTGCCGATCAGCGCGCCAGACCTGCGCGCCACACCAGCAACAGGCCGAGGGCACTCTGGATCAGGTAGAGGATGCTGGAGACGCCATGCCAGCGCGCGAAGCGGTCGGCGAACACGCTCTGCATCACCGCCAGCGGCATCGCCTGGTCCTTGAGACTCTGCAGAATCGGCTGGATGCCGAAATGCCCCGCCAGGGTCAGTGCCAGCATCGCCAGCACCACCCAGAAGAACAAGGTCTTCAGCGCCGCGCCGCCCTCGCGTGCGACCCGGTAGAGCAGCAGAAAAACCGCCGCGCCGATGCCGATCCAGGCACCGATCGTGAACATCCTGCCCGCCAGCATGCCCGCCAGCTGCCTGTCGTCGAGGCTGGCGAACAGTACCGGCGCCGCCACGTAACCGATCGCCCACAGGCCGCCGACCCACAGCACCAGCACCGTCCCGGCAAGTCCGTCCCAAAAGCGCTTCATCGCTTATTTGTAAAGCACATCGAGCACTTCGTACTGGCGCACGCCGCCCGGAGCCTGGACGTCGACGGTGTCGCCGGCATACTTGCCGATCAGCGCACGGGCGATCGGCGAGGACACCGAAATCTGCCCCAGCTTGATGTCGGCCTCGTCGTCGCCGACGATCTGGTAGGTCACCGTCTCGCCGCTTTCCAGATCCTCCAGTTCGACGGTCGCGCCGAAGACGATGCGGCCTTCGGCATCGAGGCTCTTGGGATCGATGAGTTGCGCATTGGACAGCTTCGACTCGAGGTCGGCGATACGCCCCTCGATGAAGCCCTGCTTCTCCTTGGCGGCATCGTACTCGGCGTTTTCCGACAGGTCGCCCTGCGCTCGCGCCTCGGCGATCGCCTGGATCACCGCGGGACGGTCCACCGCCTTGAGGCGGGTCAGTTCGGCGCGCAGCTTCTCGGCGCCGGCAACGGTCAGGGGGAATTTGCTCACTTTACAACCTCGTGTTCAATGTAACTGCCGATGCAGCGACTGCAGGGAATAGACCTCCATCCCGGCACCGTGCTGCATGCCCATGCAGGCGGCGCGGGCCCCGGCAAGAGTGGTGAAATAGGCAACCCGGCGCGCCAGCGCCTCGGCGCGGATGGCATAGGAATCCTTCACCGCCTTCTTGTCCTCGACGACGTTGACGATCAGATCGACGTCGCCGTTCTTGATCATGTCGACGATGTGCGGGCGGCCTTCCTTGACCTTGTTGACCACCGCCACCGGAATGCCGGCGGCCTCGATCGCCTGCGCGGTACCACGCGTGGCGAGCAGGTCGAAGCCGAGATCGCGCAGCGCCTGGGCGAGTTCGGCCACCACCACGCGATCGCCTGAACGCACGCTGACGAAGGCGCGCCCGCCGGGCTTCGGCAGCCCTGAACTCGCCGCCAGCTGCGACTTGACGAAGGCCTCGCCGAAGCTCGTGCCGACCCCCATGACCTCGCCGGTGGACTTCATCTCGGGACCGAGGATGGTGTCGACGCCAGGAAACTTGGCAAACGGGAAGACCGCTTCCTTGACCGAATAATACGGCGGGACGATTTCCTTCTCGAAGCCCTGCGACTGCAGGGTGATGCCGGCCATCGCCCGTGCGGCGATCTTCGCCAAGGGCGCGCCGATGGCCTTGGAGACGTAGGGCACGGTGCGCGAGGCGCGCGGATTGACTTCGAGGACATAGACGGTGTCGCCCTGGATCGCGAACTGCACGTTCATCAGGCCGACGACCCCGAGGGCTTGCGCCATTGCCACCGTCTGCCGGCGCAACTCGTCCTGCACCGCGTCCGACAGGCTGTAGGGCGGCAGCGAACAGGCCGAGTCGCCGGAATGCACGCCGGCCTGCTCGATGTGCTGCATGATGCCGCCGATCACCACCTGCTCACCGTCGGACAACGCGTCGACGTCGACCTCGATCGCGTCGTTGAGGAAGCGGTCGAGCAGCACCGGCGAATCGTTCGACACTTTCACCGCCTCGGTCATGTAGCGGCGCAGGTCGGCCTCCTCGCGGACGATTTCCATCGCCCGCCCGCCCAGCACGTAGCTGGGCCGCACCACCAGCGGATAACCGATTTCCTCGGCCATGCGGATGGCACTTTCAGGGTCGCGCGCGGTGCGGTTGGGCGGCTGCTTGAGGCCGAGTTCGTGGAGCATCTGCTGGAAGCGCTCGCGATCCTCGGCGGCGTCGATCATGTCCGGGCTGGTGCCGATGATCGGCACGCCGTTGGCTTCCAGGTCACGCGCCAGCTTGAGCGGCGTCTGCCCGCCGTACTGCACGATCACGCCCCAGGGTTTCTCGATGCGCACGATCTCGAGCACGTCCTCCAGCGTCAGCGGCTCGAAATACAAACGGTCGGAGGTGTCGTAGTCGGTCGACACGGTCTCCGGGTTGCAGTTGACCATGATGGTCTCGAAGCCGTTTTCACGCAGTGCCAGCGCGGCATGCACGCAGCAGTAGTCGAATTCGATGCCCTGGCCGATGCGATTCGGACCGCCGCCCAGCACCATGATCTTCTTCGCATCAGACGGCCGCGACTCGCACTCTTCCTCGTAGGTCGAATACATGTAGGCGGTCTGGGTGGCGAACTCGGCGGCACAGGTATCGAC
>JBAPWR010000539.1:0-22088 GCA_049283775.1 Thiobacillus sp. | reverse complement strand
CTGCCGCCCGGCAGCATCGTCGGCACTTCCAGTCTGCGCCGCGAGGCGCAGTTGCGGGCGCGTTACCCGCATCTCGTCGTGCAGCCGCTGCGCGGCAACGTCGGCACGCGCCTGCGCAAGCTCGACGAGGGCCAGTTCGATGCCATCCTGCTTGCCGCAGCCGGCCTCAAGCGCTTGGGCCTCGGTGATCGCATCAAAAGCCTGTTGTCGGCGGAGGACAGCATTCCCGCCGCCGGCCAGGGCGCATTGGGAATCGAGATCCGCAGTTCGAATCAACGCGTTGCCGCATTGCTGGCACCGCTCAACCATGCCGAGACCGCCGCCTGCGTGCGTGCCGAACGGCAGGTCAGCCGGGTGCTCGGCGGCAGTTGCCAGGTGCCGCTCGGCGCCTACGCCGTGCTCGACGGCGAGACCCTGAGGCTGAGCGGATTCGTCGCCAATCCCGATGGCAGCAGCTTCCTGCACGCCATGGCCTCGGGGACGCCTGGCGATCCCGAGGCGGTGGGGCAGGCGCTCGCCGAGCAGTTGCTGGCACAGGGCGCGCGCGCCATCCTGGACGCGCTGCCGCCGGCATGAACGCCCCGCTCGCGGGCAAGGTCATCGTGGTGACCCGACCCGCGCACCAGTCAGCCGCGCTGGCCGAAGGCATACGCGCGGCCGGCGGTGAAGCCCTGCTGTTTCCGGCGCTGGAAATCGTCCCGGTCGATACGCGCAGCCTGGCACCGCTGCTGTCTCGCCTGTCCGACTTCGATATGGCGATTTTCATCAGCCCCAACGCGGCGCGCTTCGGCACGGCGGCCATCCGCGAGAGTGCGGCCATGCCGGAGAATATCGAGGTGTTCGCGGTGGGGCCGGGAACCGCGAAGACGCTCGAGACGCTCGGGCTCTCCGGCGTGACCGTGCCGCCGGGACAGGACAGCGAGGCGCTGCTGGCGCTGCCGCAACTCCAGCAGGTGACGGGCAAGCGGATTGCGATCTTTCGCGGCGTCGGCGGTCGCCCCCTGTTGGCCGACACGCTACGCGCTCGCGGTGCGACCGTCGACTATGTCGAGTGCTATCGGCGTCGTTGTCCCGACGCCGATGCGGGGCCGCTGCTGCAGCGTTGGACTGAGGTGTCGGCAGTGACCATCGCCAGCGCCGAAACCCTGCACAACCTGGCCACCCTGCTGGGCGACAGCGGTACCGGCCGGTTGCGGGCTACCCCGCTGTTCGTGCCGCATGCGAAAATTGCCGAGGCAGCGCGGATGGCCGGCATGACCGAGGTGATTGTCACCGCGGGCGGCGACGCCGGCTTGCTGCAGGGCCTGATCAACTGGTTTAGAGAACATCCATGAGCGATACGCCTGACACTTCCCCCGTCACTCAGCCTCCTAAGGAGACGCTTCGTTTCGATATCACCGCCTGGCTGGCGCTGTTGCTGGCGGGAGCGGCGCTGGCGCTGGCCGGCTGGTCATGGTTCGACAACCGCGAGCAGGTGCGCGATCTCCGGACCGAACTCGGGCAACGCCTCGCCGAGGGGAACAGCGAAATCAAGGAAGCCCGGCTGCTGGCACGCAACGCCGACGACGCGAGTCGTCTGATGAGCGAAAGACTGGGCCAGGTCGAGGCACACATTGCCAACGCCCAGCAGCAGCAGCTGTCGCTCGAGGCGCTGTACAAGGATCTGTCACAGGGCCGCGACCAGTGGGCGCTGGCCGAAATCGAACAGGTGCTGCTGACCGCCGCCCAGCAGTTGCAGCTCGCTGGCAACGTCAAGGCGGCGATCATTGCACTGGAAAATGCCGACACCCGCCTGCAGGGTCTGGACAAGCCGCAATTCACCGCATTGCGTCGCGCGATTGCAACCGATCTGGCGCAACTGCGCGCCACCTCGTCCATCGATGAAGTCGGCGTCAGCGCCCAGCTGGAAGCGCTGGTGGCGCAGCATGCCCGCTGGCCGCTGGCAAGCGCGCAGTCCACCGAGGCCGTGCCAAGCCCGCGGACCACCCGTTCGGCGAGCCTTGGTGCTGAATTGCTCGATGAGCTCAAGCGGCTGGTACAGATCCGCCGCCTCGGACAGAACGAAGCGGCCCTGCTGGCGCCTGACCAGACCTACTTCCTGCGCGAGAATCTGCGCCTGCGCCTGCTCTCGGCGCGGCTGGCGCTGCTTTCGCAGGATCAGGAAGGATTCCATGCTGATATCGAGGCGGCTGAAAAGCTGCTGAACCAGTATTTCAATACCGAGGATGCCGCTGTCGCTGCGGCGCTCAAGGAATTGAAACAGCTTCGAAGCCTGCAGATCGCGGTCAAGCTGCCCGAGATTAGGGCCAGCCTCGATGCGCTGGAATCCTTGAAGGCGGCCCACTGATGCGCTGGCTGATCTCTATCCTCATCGTCGCCATTCTCGCGGTGGCGCTGGCCATGGCCGGACGCTACGACCCCGGCTACGTGGTGCTGGTCTATCCGCCGTGGCGGCTGGAGATTTCCTTCATCAGCTTCGTCCTGCTGCTGCTCGGTTTGGTGGTCGGTGCCACCATGCTGCTGCGGCTGGCGAACCTGACCCTCGATCTGCCGCGTATCGTGCGCGAACAGCGCGAGCGTCGTGAGGCGAAAAAACGCGACGCGAATTTCATCGGTGGGCTGCGTGCCTATGCCGAATACCGCTATCAGGATGCCGAAACCTCGCTCGGCAACTGGCAGGGCGATGAAGAGCGAACAGGGCTGGCGCGCGTGCTGGCTGCGCGCGCGGCGCAGGAAATCCGCGCGCTGGAACGGCGTGGCCGGCACCTCGACGAGGCGGCTGCGCATGGCGCCGAGCTTGCCGCGCGGCTGTTCGAGGCCGAAGCCTGGCTCAAGGCCAAGGATGCGCCACACGCGCTGGCCGCGCTGGATGCCGCCCGTTCGCTGGCTCCACAGCACACCACCCTGTTGCGCCTGGATCTGCGGGCGCGGCAGCTCACCGGGCAATGGGACGAGGTGCAGAAGCTGCTCGACCAGCTCGACCGCAGCAACGCGCTGGAACCGGTGTACGCCGGCCAGATGCGACGCATCTGCTTCACCGAGAATCTCAAGCGGCGTGCCGACGATGACCGTGCACTGCTCGAATACTGGAAAAAAATTCCGGCGGACTTCAAGGTCGACGCGCAGGTCGCCCGTGCCGCAGCCGAGGCCTTCATGCGCAAGGGCGGCGACGATACGGCGCTTGGCGTGCTGGAGGCGGCGCTGGCGCACGAGTGGCGGGAAGATCTGCTGCAACTTTATGGCCATGTCCGCGGCAGCAGTGCCAAGCGACAAATCGAGCAGGCGGAGAAATGGCTGCATGCTCAGCCGCGCGATGCCCAGTTGCTGCTGACCCTGGCGGAACTGTGCAGCGTCCAGGAATTATGGGGCAAGGCGCAAAGCTACCTGGAAGCCAGCCTCGCCATCGCGCCCTCGGCCGAGGCGCATATTCGCCTGGCCGAACTGAAGGAAAAAACTGGCCTCATCAGCGAGGCCTGTGCGAATTACCGCAAGGCGCTGGCGCTCTGCCGCATGCAATAAGCGGTGTTGATCGCGGTGCGGCCCGTGCGGGTTGTTCTGTGTATGCACGTGTCTTAGTCGGGCGGGTATCATCAGCATCCTCTTATATTCCAGGGATTGCTTCATGCGCGCCAATTTTCTCGCTGCATTCATCGTCATGCTGGTTTCGCTGCTGTTGTCAGCGCCGGCCAGCTGGGCGGCCGTTGCCAAGCCCAGGCAGGCCGCAACCGATGTCTACAAGGTGGCAATCGACCCGGGCATCAGCCTGAGCGATGCCGCAGATTCGATGCGCCTGCGCGCCAATGCGCTGAATCTCAAGCTGGTCGCCGAGCTGGCCCTGTCCAAGCAGGTCGAGGCGATGACCGACCAGGCACAGCGCACGATCACCATTTTCCAGTTCTGCGATGCCGTGACGGCCAAGGACCTGATCGACCTGAACCTGGATTTCTCGGTTTACATGCCCTGCCGCATCGCCCTCATCGAGGATGCCAAGGGGCAGGGCTGGCTGGTGATGATGGACGTCAACGTCGATGCGGTGGCGAAGGAAAAGCGCCTGCCACAGGCGCTCAAGGACCGCATCAATGAAGTCCGCCAGTCGCTGGTCGAGATCATGCAGGCGGGAGCCAAAGGCGAGTTGTAAACGCTTTGCGCGGGTCTGACTGACGCTCGGCTGCGGCCGATCCCGCTTGGCGCGGGCCCTCAGGCGGCGGGCGCGGCTTCCGTATCCGCCGCGTAGACGAAGGAATCGGCGAAGAATTCGTCTTCCGGCAGATTGCGCGTCCGGGTGAACGACTCGCGTGCACTGTCGACCATCACCGGCGCACCGCAGGCATAAACCTGGTAGCCGGAGAGGTCGGCGAAATCAGCCAACACCGCCTCATGGACGAAGCCGCGGCGACCCTGCCAGTGATCGTCCGCTTGCGGGTTCGACAGGACCGGGACGAAAGTGAAATTCGGATGCTCGGCCTGCCACTGCTGCGGCAGCTCGGCCAGGTACAGATCCTTCAGCGAGCGCACCCCCCAGTACAACACCATTTCGCGGTCCATGTGGGCGGCGAAGGCATGCTCGAGCATGCCCTTGATCGGCGCGAAGCCGGTGCCGCCGGCGACGAAGATCATCGGCTTGTCGGAATCCTCGCGAATGAAGAAGCTGCCGAGCGGACCTTTCAGCCGCAGGATGTCGCGCTCCTTGAGGGTGCCGAACACCTGATCGCTGAACAGTCCGCCGGGTACGTGGCGGATGTGCAGTTCCAGCAGCGCGTCATCGTGCGGCGGATTGGCGAGCGAATAGCTGCGGCTCCTGCCGTCCTTCAGCTGGAAATCGATGTATTGTCCGGCGAGGAATTGCAGGCGCTCGTTGGCCGGCAGCTTGATCTTCACACGCATCACGTCATCGGCGAGCCTGTCGAGCTTCTCGACCCGGCATGGCAGGGTCTTCACCACGATGTCCTTGGCCGCGCCGATCTCCCGCGCCTCGATGGTCATGTCCGACAGGGGCTTGGCGCGGCAGAACAGCGCACGGCCCTGGATCTTCTCCTCGTCCTTCAGCGCCGAGGCCTGGTATACGCCATAGTCGAGCGAACCGGACAGCACCTTGCCCTTGCACGCGCCGCAGGCGCCGTTGCGGCAGCCGTAGGGCAGGGCGAAGCCTTCACGCAACGCGGCTTCGAGGATGGTTTCATCGTCCTGGACGATGAATGTGTGCCCGCTGGGCTGGATGGTGACCTGATGCGGCATGATGTGAGCTTAAAATGCGATGAAAAACGACCCGATTATCACCCGAGCGGGCGGGGTTTTCACCCCTGTGGGCTCAGGGTTACAGGCAGGCAGCGATGAAGAAAATCTTGATTGTCGGATTCGGCGACGTGGCGCAGCGGCTGGTCAGGCGCTATGCGGGACAGGCCGAGTTCATCGGCATGATCCGCCGGCCCGAGCGTGCGGCGGAACTGCGCGCGCTGGGGGTGACCCCGTATGTCGGTGATCTCGATGTGCCGGCCACGCTGCAGCGCCTGCCGCGGGTCGACGGCGTGTTTCATTTCGCGCCGCCGCCCGGTGAAGGCCGGATCGACACGCGTACCGCCCACCTGCTGCATGCGCTTGGACGACGCAAGCCGGGTGCGCTGGTCTACATCAGCACCAGCGGGGTCTACGGCGATTGCGCCGGCAACTGGGTCAGTGAAACGCGCCCGGTGGCACCGGTCAACGGCCGCGCGGTGCGCCGGGTCGACGCCGAACGCCAGCTGCGTGCCTGGGGTGAACGGCAGCGGGTGCAGGTGACGATCCTGCGCGCGCCGGGGATCTATGCCGCCGACCGCCTGCCGCTCGAACGGATCAGGCGCGGTACGCCGGCGCTGGTCGCCAGGGACGACAGCTACACCAATCACATTCACGCCGACGATCTGGCCCGACTCGCCTGGGCGGCGCTGTTCCGCGGCCGATCGCAGCGCATCTATCATGCGGTGGATGCGCACCCGCTGAAGATGGGCGACTGGTTCGACAGCTGCGCCGACGCGTTCGGGCTGCCGCGTCCGCCGCGGGTGAAGCGTGACCAGGCGGAAAAGGTGCTGTCGGAGGCACTGTTGTCCTTCCTGCGCGAATCGCGCCAGCTGTCGAATGCGCGCACCACCAGGGAATTGCGGCTGAAATACCGTTACCCGACTTCCGACGACCTGCTGCGTGAGATCAGGCAGTCGCGCGGTCAGATGGATCTGTTTTAAGTGGCTTGTCAGCGCAGGCGGTCGTCGTTTTCGCGGCGGAATTCGCCATCAATCGTAGTTGGCGCGACGTTCGCCCCCTCGCCCCTCGTGGGAGAGGACTGGGGAGAGGGGGGGATGTCATCATTCATCGGGCGAAATGGGTCGGTACGCGGCCGGACCCAGGTTCCCGGAATCAGCAACAGCACCAGCGCCGCGACGTCGCTGATGAAGCCGGGAAAGACCAGCAGGCTGCCGGCGAGCAGGATGCGGCCGCTGGCAAACAGCGACAGCAGCGGCGACTTGCCGGACTGCACCGCAAACAGCAGGCGCGCGCCCCAGGCCACCCGCTCCAGGCGGATCAGCAACACCCCGACAACGGCGGCCAGCAGCAGCCAAAGCAGAACCCAGCCGCCGATGGCATCGGCGACCCAGAAGATGCCGATCGCCTCGAGCACCGGAAACGACAACAACAGTAGAACAATCCAACCAAAGCGCATGTCATGGAACCTTTGTTAATCTTGACCAATGTACCCGATCGCCCGACAGCGGAGAAGCTGGCGAGCGCCCTGGTCGAGTCCGGCGCGGCGGCCTGCGTGAACGTTCTGGCGGCGTGCCACTCAATTTATCGCTGGCAGGGCAAGGTGGAAACGGCCGAGGAAATCCCGCTGCTCATCAAGACTACGATGAGCGCCTATTCCCGACTTGAACAAATCATCCGCTCCCTTCATCCTTACGCCCTGCCCGAAATCATTGCCGTGCCCATTACCAACGGTCTGCCCGAATATCTTGCGTGGGTGGTCCAGGAGACTGAAGAACATGAATAAGCTGATCCGGTTGCTGCTCGCCCTGCCCCTGGTTTGGGGGGCGCTCGCGCACGCTGAAGACTTCCTTGACCCTGAAGTCGCCTTCAAGTTCTCGGCGCGCGCGGTGGATGCCGATACTCTGGAGGCGCGCTGGCAGATCGTCGATGGCTATTACATGTATCGCGACAAGTTCAAGTTCGAACTGGTCGGCGGCACGCTGGGGTCGCCTGTCCTGCCGGCAGGCAAGATCAAGGATGACGAGAATTTCGGCCGCGTCGAGGTCTATCGCAACGATGTGCGCATCCAGCTGCCGCTCGAGCGCAGCGCCGGAACCACGGCGGTCACGCTCAAGGCGACCTCGCAGGGCTGTGCCGATGCCGGCCTGTGCTACATGCCACAAACCGTCAGCCAGCTGATCCAGCTGCCGGCCGCGGTCATTCCCGAGGCGAAGGCCAGTCCTGCCGCCAGCGGATCCGCATCGGTACTCGATGGTTTGCGCAGCCTCGGCGGCGATATGGAGATGCCCAAGGTCCTGCCGCCGGACGAGGCCTTCCTGGTCGCCGCGGCGATGACCGACGCGCAGACGGTCAGGTTCGATTACACCCTGACGGCCGACACCTATCTGTATCGCGACAAGCTGGCCTATGCCGTCAAGGCGCCGGCCGATGTGACGGTGGCGAAGGTCGAGACCCCTGCCGGCGAGATCAAGGACGATCCCAGCTTCGGCCGCACCGAGGTCTATCATCAGGACCTGTCGGCAACCGTCACCCTGTCGCGCGCGCTGAAGGGCGACGAACAGCTGGTCATCGAGGCCGTCTGGCAGGGCTGCAACGAGGCGGTGGGCATCTGCTACCCGCCGATCGACCGCAACTTCACCCTCACGGCAGCCGGGGGCGCATCGAGCGGGACTGCGCTGCAGGCCGCACCGGGCGAAGCCGCGGCTGCCGCCCCCGAATCCGACACCTCGCGCATCGAGCGCGTCCTCGCCGGCGGCAGTTTCTGGGCGGTGATCGCGATGTTCTTCGGCCTCGGCCTGCTGCTCTCGCTCACCCCCTGCGTGTTCCCGATGATTCCGATCCTGTCGGGCATCATCGCCGGACAGAAGCAGGTCACCAAGAGCAGCGGCTTCTTGCTGTCGCTGGCCTACGTGCTGGGAATGGCGATCACCTATGCGGTCGCCGGCGTGGTCGCGGCGCTGTCCGGCACACTGATTTCCAACGCCCTGCAGAATCCCTGGGCACTCGGCATCGGCGCGCTGATCTTCGTCGGCCTGGCGCTGTCCATGTTCGGCTTCTATGAACTGCAGTTGCCGAGCGCACTGCAAAGCAAGTTTTCCGATCGCGCCAACAAGATGAAGGGCGGCAACTTCGCCGGCGTGTTCGCCATGGGCGCGCTGTCCGCAGTCATCCTCGGCCCCTGCGTCGCCCCGCCGCTGGCCGCCGCGCTGGCCTTCATCGCCCAGACCGGCAACACCGTGCTCGGCGGCGCCGCGCTGTTCGTGCTGGCGCTGGGCATGGGCGTGCCGCTGCTGCTGATCGGCGTTTCCGCCGGTGCCCTGCTGCCGCGTGCCGGCGGCTGGATGAACGCGGTGAAATACTTCTTCGGCGTGATGATGCTCGCCATCGCCATCTACCTGATTTCGCCCATCATCCCGGCCTGGCTCAGCATGCTGCTGTGGGCGATGCTGCTGATCGGCTCGGCGATCTTCCTGCATGCGCTCGACCCCCTGCCGGCCCACGCCTCGGGCTGGATGAGGCTTTGGAAAGGCTTCGGCGTCGCGCTGCTGATTGGCGGCCTGGCGATCATCCTCGGCGTGCTGGCAGGCAGCCGTGATCTGCTGCAACCGCTCGACGTTTTCAAGGGCGGGATGGTCGCGGCCGGCTCGAACGAGGCGTCGGCGCAGTCTTCCGGACTGAAATTCGAGAAAGTCAGGACCGTCGCCGAACTGGATGCGCGCATCGCGGCCGCCGCGGGGCGCGAGGTGATGCTGGATTTCTATGCCGACTGGTGCGTGTCGTGCAAGGAGATGGAGCGCTTCACCTTCAGTGATCCTGCCGTGCAGGCGCGGCTCAAGGATGTGGTGCTGCTGAAGGCCGACGTCACCGCCAACACGCCGGAAGACAAGGAACTGCTCAAGCGCTTCATGCTGTTCGGCCCGCCCGGGATCATTTTCTGGAACACCGAGGGGCAGCAGTCCGACTACAAGGTGATCGGCTTCGAGAAGCCGGAGAAATTCCTCGCCAGCATCGCTGCCGCGCTGGGCCGCTGAGGCCGCGGTTCAGGCGGCGTTTCGCAGCACGGCGATCTGCTGCAGCAAGGGCGTCACCAGCGGCGCGATCTTGCGCCGCATCAGCGAGCCGATCGCCGTGGTCTTGAGGAAAATCGGCCGCACCGTATCGGCATCGACCGCTGCCAGCGCATCCAGCGCGTCACACTGGGCGGCCAGGTCCGGCAGCGCACCCAGCAGTGCTTTGCGGGCTTCGTCGCGCGTGCTCGTGTCGAGGTCGCGCAAGGGCTGGCACCAGTGGCTCAACGCGTTGAGGGTGTGGTTGACCACTTCCTGGTTTTCGGGACGCTCCAGCACGGTCGCAAGGGTGGCGAGAAAAGTCTGCCCCTGTCCGCCACTGGCTTTTTTCAGCATCACTGCGTAGGGATTGTCGCCCAGCGCCGCCAGCTGCCCGACCAGGGAAGCGTGGTCGTAGCGATCCGCTTTCGGATTGGGCAGATTGTCCGGCTGCAGTTCGAGGAAGGGGACGTAGTAGGCGTTGCGGGTGGTGCCGCGCTTCCACATCGACAATCGCTCGGCCTCGGTCAGCACGCCCGAATGCAGCATCACCGCGATGGTGTCGAGAATGGCCACGTCATCTTCGTGCAGGAAGGCCAGATGCTCGACCAGGAATTCCGCCAGCGTGCGCCCCATGCTGCCCTTGCACACCACATCGCGCATCAGCATCAGCCGGGCATTTTCCAGCGTCGGCATGCACCACCATGCATAGCGCGCCAGTTCGTCGGTCAGCGCGGGCGAATGCACCACCGCGACCACCGCCTCCTCCTCGGCAATCAGCAGCAGCTGCGCCAGATGCTGCTGCGACAGGCCGGCCTGGCTCTGTCGCGTCCAGCGGGTGAGGTGCACCGGATAGCCGCCGGGTGAACCGAGCGCGTGCCCCGACAGCTGCTCGCGTACCCGTCTGAGATAGCGGTCGCTGCGCTCGTTGGGTTTCAGCGGCACGCTGGCCTCGCCCTGGGGGGTCAGCGCCCACAGCGTCATGTTCGACTCGTCGATGCGCACCGCCTTGAGGTCGGTGTTGAACAGCACGTTGAGCCGCAGCTCGTCTTCGGGGGAAAGTTCGTCGTTCATTTGAAAGGCTGGTTCTATCCGCGAAGGACGCGAAGGAACACGAAAAAAACAAGGCGGAACTCAATCCGCCGATTACGTGAATTCACGCAACTGAAAGCATTGTCTTGATTCGCGTGCTTCGTGGGCAAATCTTCTAAAGAGTCTTGAACACCTCGCGCGCCGCGGCGATGGTGGCATCGATGTCGGCATCGGTGTGCGCCGCGGAAACGAATCCGGCCTCGAACGCCGACGGTGCGAGATACACGCCGTGGTCGAGCATGGCGTGGAAAAAGCGGTTGAATTTTTCCTTGTCGCACTGCATGACCTCGGCAAAACTTTTCGGCGGCGTGGCGGCAAAATACAGTCCGAACATGCCACCGACCGAATCGGCGCAAAAGCTGACGCCGGCCTCGCGTGCGGCGGCAGCCAAACCGTCGACCAGTTTCTTCGTGCTGGCGGCAAGCCGTGCATGGAATCCCGGTTCGCTGATGGCCTGCAGCGTGGCCATGCCGGCCGCCACCGATACCGGGTTGCCGGAGAGCGTGCCGGCCTGGTAGACCGGTCCGACCGGGGCCAGGGCATCCATCACGTCGGCCCGGCCGCCGAAGGCGCCGACCGGCATGCCGCCGCCGATGACCTTGCCGAGCGTGGTGAGATCCGGCTTGATGCCGAGCAGCTTCTGTGCGCAGCCGAGGTCGACGCGGAAGCCGGTCATCACCTCGTCGAAGATCAGCAGCGCGCCGTGCTCGTCGCACAGCCGGCGCATCGCCGCCATGAATTCGGCGCTCGGCTTGACCAGGTTCATGTTGCCGGCGAAGGGCTCGACGATGATGCAGGCGATCTCGCTGCCGATTTCGGCGAAGGTGCGCTCCAGCCCGGCTACGTCGTTGTAGTCGAGCACCAGGGTCTGCGCCGCGGTCTCTGGCGGCACGCCGGCCGAAGTGGGGTTGCCGAAGGTCAGCGCACCGGAGCCTGCCTTGACCAGCAGAAAATCGGCATGGCCGTGATAGCAGCCCTCGAACTTGACGATCTTGCTGCGGCCGGTGAAGCCGCGGGCCAGGCGAATGGCACTCATCGTCGCCTCGGTGCCGGACGAAACCAGGCGGACTTTCTCGATGCTCGGCACCAGCTTGACGATCAGTTCGGCGATCTCGAGTTCGGCCTCGGAGGGGGCGCCGAACGACAGGCCACGGGTGGCGGCTTCCTGCACCGCCTTGACCGTGCCGGGATGGGCGTGGCCTAGAATGGCCGGCCCCCACGAGCCGACATAGTCGATGTATTCACGGCCATCGGCGTCCCATACGCGCGAACCCAGGGCGCGGCTGAAGAACACCGGCGTGCCGCCGACGCCGCGGAAAGCGCGCACCGGAGAGTTGACCCCGCCGGGGATGACTTTTTGCGATTGCTCGAACAGGGTTTCGTTGCGCGTCATAGTTCGGATTCCACTTCGAATAAAAGGTTGAGGTCGTGTGCCGCTGTACGGATGTCAGGGGCGTCGAACAGTGCCGAGAGTACGGCGAGGCTGTCGGCACCGGCATCGAGCAGGGTCGGTGCGTTGGCCAGGGTGATGCCGCCGATCGCCACCAGCGGCAGTCTGATTTCCTTTGCCGCGGCCTGCAGCAGGTCGACGGTGGCACGCCCGGCATCGGGCTTGGTGGGCGAGGGGAAGAAGCTGCCGAAAGCGACATAGTCCGCGCCCGAGTCCTGCGCTGCACGTGCCAGGTCGAGGCTCTGGTAGCACGAGGCGCCGATCAGCTTGTCCTTGCCGAGAATGATGCGCGCTTCCCGCACGCTGCCGTCGTCGCGCCCCAGATGCACGCCATCGGCGTCGCACAGGTCAGCCAGGCGCAGGTCGTCGTTGACGATCAGCGGGGCACCGAACTGCCGGCACAGCGCAGCCAGTTCGCTGGCCTGCTCATGGCGGCGGGCGACGTCGGTGGATTTGTCGCGGTACTGCACGGCAGCGACACCACCGGCGAGAGCCGCTTCGACCTGGACCAGCAGCTCGGCGGTGTGTTCCGTCTCGCGGGTAAGGGCGTAGATTCCCGAGGGAAAATCAGGCCGGGTGCTCACGCGTTACCCTCGGCGGCCCCTTCCTGGGCCCAGAAGAAACGTTCCGGAATGTACTGGCCCATGCCGGGACGGAACGCCGCCTTGAGCGTTTCGTAGGTGTAGGCCTGGGCTTCGCGCACCGCCTGCGGCACATCCTGGCCGAAGGCCAGGGCGGCAGCGATCGCCGAGGCGAGGGTGCAGCCGGAGCCATGGTAGCTGCCGGGCAGGCGATCCCAGGCATCCGTCTGCACCATGCCGTCCTCGTTGTAGAGCGAGTTGAGAACGCGCGGGGTATTCTCGTGGGTGCCGGTCACCAGCACGTATTCACAGCCGAGATCGATCAGGTGTTTGGCGCAGCCGGCCAGGTCGAGCTCCTCCTCGTCCGACTCGAAAAGCGCCAGACGGCGCGCCTCGTGGCTGTTGGGCGTGAACACCGTAGTTTGCGGGATCAGCATCTCGCGCATCGCCGCGATCATGTCGTCGGTCGCCAGCTCGTCGCCGCGCCCGGAGGCGAGTACCGGATCGAGGATCACCGGGATGTCGGGATAGTCGGAAAGAATTTCGGCGATGGCGGCGATGCTCTCGACGCTGCCCAGCATGCCGAGCTTGAAGGCCGAGACCGGCACGTCCTCGAGCAGCATGCGCGCCTGATCCATCACCCATTCGGAGTCGATGACGAGAATCTCGTCCACACCGGCCGTGTCCTGAACCGTCAGGGCGGTGATGACCGACAGCGGATGGCAGCCCATGCTGGCGAGGGTCAGCAGGTCAGCCTGGATGCCGGCGCCGCCGGTCGGATCGGATGCGGCAAAACTGAGTACCAGCGGCGGCGTGGGTCGGGGGGAGAATATAGGCTGCATGAAAGTGCTGCATTAGAATACAAGGCCCGATTTTAGCCGATTACCCCCTGCTCAATGTCCGATACGCCCGAATACCGAAGCTGGATGTGCCTGATCTGCGGCTGGATCTACAACGAAGAAAAGGGCGCGCCTGAAGAAGGCATTCCGCCGGGTACCCGCTGGGAGGATGTGCCGATCAACTGGACCTGCCCGGACTGCGGTGCGCGCAAGGACGATTTCGAGATGGTCTCCTTTTAGGGCGCACAGGCCCTAGTACATTTGTAACTCCCCTCCTCAGGTTTTTCCCTGTCCGGGTCGTAATTCCTGTCAAGACGCATGGTCTTGCAGGGGATGACTGCTGTGCTGTCGCATCCATACCAACGGCGTCCTGACCATAAACATACCGAGGAGAGTCTTATGTTGCGCTGGATGACTGCTTTTACCCTGTTCGTGTTTTCCACTGCCGCCCTGGCCATCTCGCCCTACTTTTATGGCGACAAGGTGAGCGGTGCCAATCTCCGCGCCATCGCCACGACCGTCGAGGGCAAGCTCAAAGGCGAGGGCTTCAAGGTGGTGGGCAAGTATTTTCCCAAGCAACTGTCGGATTACGCCGTCATTATCGTGACCGACGACAAGATGCTTTCCGAGGTGGCAGATATTGGCGGCAATGCGGTGCTGGGTGCGGCCATTCGGATTGGCATCAAATCCGATGGCACGGTGTCCTACACCAACCCGGACTATTGGTACCGTGCCTATTTCCGCAAGGGATTCGACCAGAAGGAGGGCGCGGTGAAAGCCCTAGATTCCAAGCTGCAAAAGGCGTTGGGAAAGGGTGAAGGGTTCGGCGGCGACGAAACTGCGAAGAACCTCGGCAACTACCGTTACATGATTGGCATGGAGCGCCTGGATTCATACAAGAACAAGCTGGCGAGCTACGACAGCCACGCCGAGGCGCTCAAGGTGGTGCGTGAAAATCTGGCCAAAAACGTCGGCAAGACGGCGAAGATCTATGAAATCACCCTGCCACAGAAAAAACTCGCGGTATTCGGCGTGGCGATGCATGACGATGCAATGGGCGACGGCATCTGGATGAAGAAGATCGAACAGGAAAATAGCGTTGCCGGCCTTCCCTATGAGATTTTCGTCATCGATGGAGAGGTCCACTCGCCGCATGCCCGCTTCCGCGTCGCCTTGGCGTTTCCTCAGGTGGGAATGGGTCAGTTCATGCGCATCGCCTCGTTGCCCAACGAAGTGATCGCCACCATGTCCGCGGTGGCCGGTGTCGATAAGCAATCGAGCCAGGAGTCCTGGTGATCGCTTCTGGGCCAGGCAAATAGCGCTGCGTAGTCAGCGCTTTTTTTTCGCCTCGCAGGCATGCCCGAATTTTGTGCGTGCCGCACGCATAAATCCTAAAGATGCACAAGCGGCGGCCGTTATGGTTTCTACATCGAGGGCCGCTGCATGCGGCGCTGCAAACCGGAATAGAGCTGGAGGTAACGTGTCCGATAAAGAAGTCTTGAAAGGCATCAAAGTGATGGTAATTGACGACAGCAATACCATCCGCCGCAGCGCCGAGATCTTTCTCAATCAGGCCGGCTGCGAGGTCATCCTGGCGCAGGATGGTTTCGACGCATTGTCGAAGATCACCGACCATGAACCGGATGTGGTGTTCGTCGACATCATGATGCCGCGTCTGGACGGCTATCAGACCTGTTCCCTGATCAAGCGCAACGTCAAGTATCGCGGCACTCCGGTGATCATGCTCTCCTCCAAGGACGGCCTGTTCGATCGGGCGCGGGGCCGCATGGTCGGCTCGGACCAGTACCTCACCAAACCCTTCACCAAAGACACGCTGCTCACCGCTGTGCGCGAACACGCCAGCATCAGCGCATAACCCAAGGAGCACTTAAATGGCAATCAGCCGCATTCTGGTCGTTGACGATTCCCCCACCGAGCGCTTTTTCCTCTCCGAATTGCTGGTCAAGAACGGTTACCTGGTGAGCATGGCGGAGAGCGGCGAGGAAGCCGTGGCGCAGGCCAAGCAGACCCTGCCCGATCTGATCGTGATGGATGTCGTCATGCCCGGCATGAATGGCTATCAGGCGACCCGCATGATTTCCAAGGAAGAGGCGACCAAGCACATCCCGGTGATCATGTGCACCACCAAGGGCCAGGAGACCGACCGGGTCTGGGGTCTGCGCCAGGGGGCGAAGGCGTATCTGGTCAAGCCGGTCAAGCCGGATGATCTCCTTTCGCAAATCAAATCTCTCGGCTGAGCGGACCTGAAACATGGCCAAGAAATTCAATCTGCGCGAGTTTCAGACGGATCTCTCCCGGCAGATCCAGGCTGCCGCTACGCGCGACAACTCGGCGTCGAGGCTGGGCTTTCGCTCCGGCTCGATCAACTGGATGGTGCCGCTGGGCGACACCGAGGAAGTGATTCCCGTGCCGCACATCGTGGCCATACCCGGCAGCCGGCGCTGGTTTCGCGGGGTCGCCAACATTCGCGGCAATCTCTATGCCGTCAGTGACCTGGCCGATTTCATCGGCCAGGGCGTGACGCCCGAACATGCGGAATGTCGCCTGGTGATTCCGCATCACGACTTCGGAATCAATGCCGCCCTGCTGGTCAGGGGCACGCTCGGGCTGAAGAACATCAGCCAGTACTCGATTCTGTCGGGGCCGGCTGCCTATTCGTGGGCTACACGGAAGTATGCCGATGACACGGGCAACGAGTGGCAGGAACTGGATTTTTCACTGCTGCTCAACGACAACGTTTTCATGCAGGTTGAAGCACAGCTCAACAGCTGATTTGAACAAAGGGTGCGCTGCACCGACTAGCGGAGGTATCAAGCAATGAACATGGCAATCACGATGAACAATCTCAAGGGTCTGGCAGGTCGCATGACAGGCAAGGGCAAGCAACGGCCTGTCGAGCACACCACCCTGATCATGCAGGGTCTGCGCAAGCTGACCGACCGGGAGTCGGGCAAGGCACCCTTGATTGGGCACATGGCTGTCGAAAAGCAGTACCTCTATGTGGGAAGCACGCTGCTCGTTTCCTTGCTGCTGGCGGCGGGCTTCACCGTGTACAGCTCGATCCAGCTCGACAACCGCGCAGCCTACGAGGAAAAGGCAGGTCAGCTCAAGGTGCTATCGCAGCGTCTTCCGCTGACCGCGCAGCAGTCGGTTCTGGGTGATGCGGCAGCCTTCAAGAAACTGGCAGAAGGCAAGGCTGCCTTTGGCACAACCCTCTCTGGCCTGATCAACGGTGACGGCGAGGTGCCGGCGACGCGTGGGTCGGCGGCCGATGCGCTGGACAAGATCAATGTGCAGTGGCAGGACTTCAATCCCCAGATCGCCCAGATCCTCTCGCAGGAAAAGAACCTGCTGGCGATGAACGAAAACATCCGCGTGATCAACTCCTTGAGCGTCGAATTGCAGGAGGTCTCCGAGCAGCTCGCCACCCAGCTGGCCGAATCCGGAATGGGCGTGCGCGAGGTTTCGAAAGCCAGCTACCTGGCCATGTTGAGCCAGCGTCTGCCGAAAAACGCCAACTTGCTGCTGTCCTCCGACCTGATCGATCCGGAAGTGGTGCTGCAACTGGAAAAGGACACGACTGCTTTCCGCAATACGGTGCAGTCGCTGATGGAAGGTCGCGCCGGCTCTGTCGAGGAGAACATGATCACCCTCGAGGAACTCGGCGAGAACATGATCGGCATGGTCGAAGCGGTGGGCGCGGTGCTGGGGAATACCCAGGCACTGCTGCAGTCGAAAGTGGCGGCGAAGAACATGTTCGTCGGCAGTGATGCACTGCTGCAGAATACCGACGCGCTGTCCAGCGAGTACCAGACCCTGGGCTCGTCGGGTTACCTGATTGCAGCGGTATTCGGTCTGCTGGCGGTGGCTTCGCTGGTCATGCTCGGCTTGGTCAACATCAACGAAACCAAGTCGCGGGCCCGCAAGAGCGAGGAAGAGAACAGCCGCAACCAGGAGGCGATTCTGCGCCTGATGGATGAACTGGGCGAGCTGGCGGAAGGCAACCTCACCATCAACGCCACGGTGTCCGAGGATATCACCGGTGCGGTGGCCGACTCCATCAACTACACGGTCGAAGAGCTGCGCAGCCTGGTTCGCGGGATCAACAGTGCAACCGTGCTGATGGACAAGGCCGCCAGCCAGGCGGGCCAGGTTTCCGATTCGCTGCAGACGGCGGCCCGCCGCCAGTCGGAAGAGATCGAGGAAACTTCCGCCGCCGTCATCGGCCTGGCACAGTCGGTGCAACAGGTGTCGGGCAACGCGGCCGAGTCGGCGCGTGTGGCGCAACAGTCCCTCGACGCCGCCGAAAAGGGCCAGCAGGCAGTGTCCAACGCGATTTCGGGCATGAACGCGCTGCGCGAGCACATCCAGGAAACCTCCAAGCGAATCAAGCGCCTCGGCGAATCCTCGCAGGAGATCGGCGAAATCGTCGAACTGATTTCGGACATTACCGAGCAGACCAACGTGCTGGCGCTCAACGCCGCCATCCAGGCTGCGTCGGCGGGTGAGGCCGGCCGGGGCTTCTCGGTGGTTGCGGAAGAAGTGCAGCGCCTCGCGGAACGCTCGGCCGACGCGACCAAGCAGATTGCCGCGATCGTCAAGACCATTCAATCCGATACCCATGACACCGTGGCGGCGATGGAAGTGTCGACCCAGGGCGTCGTCGAGAATGCCAAGCTGTCCGATGCCGCAGGCCAGACCCTGTCCGAGATCGGCGAGGTGTCGAAGAAGCTTGCGACGCTGATCGCCGATATTTCCCTGGCGACACAAAGCCAGGCGGAGTCGACTGCCAAGGTTGCGGAAACCATGCAGGACATCAAGACCATTTCCGCGCAGACCAGCGAAGGCACCCAGCAGACCGCCGAATCGATCGGTGGCCTGAAGGAGCTGGCCCAGGAGCTGAAGAGCTCGGTCGCTGGCTTCAAGCTTGCCTGACCCCGGTCGCATCACGAAGCCTACGTGCACTCACCATCTAGCCAGGAACAGCACAGCATGAGCGCCTTACTGAACTACGATACCGGTCCCTTGAACTGGGTCAGGGGGGATATAGAGAACGCCCTCCAAGCCGCAGTGGGACGCCTGCAGGCCTATAGCGAGGATGCGGATCTTTCCAATGCCCTGCGCCTGGCTGGCGACGATGCCCACCAGGTGGCAGGGGCCCTGCGCATGGTCGGACTCGAAGGGGCCGCCACGCTGGCAAGAGCCCTCGAGGAATGTCTTGTCGCATCGGCGGGAGAACAAGGCCCGGATCACGAGATGCTGCGTGCCATGCGCAACGCGCTCGAAGGTCTGTCGCGCTGGGTCAAGAACATGGCCGAAGGGCGTGGCAGTGGCGAACTGGCCCTGTTCCCGCTGTACAAGCGCCTGCGCGAATTGCAGGGTGCCGAGCGGGTGTTCGAGGGTGAACTGTTTTTCCCCGATCTGCGCACCCGGGTTCACGGCAAGCCAACCGCCGATGCACCCTCCGGCGAAGCGCTGACGGCAAAAGTCAAGGCTGCACGCGGGGTTTTCCAGCGCGGCTTGCTGGCCTTCCTGCGCGGCAATGGCGGCGAAGAAGGATTGCGCCGTATGCGCGATGCGCTGGCGGAGATCGAACAGGTCGCACCGTCGCAGGCCTCACGCACGTTCTGGTGGGCTTGCGTGGGATTCGTCGACAGCCTGATCAGCAACGGTGTCGAGGCGGACTTTCACGTCAAGCAATTGCTGGCGCGCATCGATTTGCAGATGCGCCGGCTGATGGAAGGTTCTCCCCAGGTGGCCGAGCGACTGCTGCGAGATGCCCTGTTCTTCGTCGCGAAAAGTCAGACCATGGAAGGCCGTGCGGCTGAAGTGCGCCATACCTTCGGTCTCGATCGCTATCTTCCCGGCACCGCTCTGCTCGATCCCGAAGCCCTGGCGCGCATGCGGCCAGTGCTGGAGGCGCTCAAGTCGGGCCTCAAGGGTGCCCGCGAAGCCTGGCATGCCCAGGTCGAGGGTGCCGGCAATCATATTGCCGAGTTTCAGGAGCAGTTGGCCCGCATGCAGCCCCAGGCGCGGATTCTCGAAGGCAGCGGATTGCCGGACCTGCTGCACCAGATGAGCGCTGCCGCCGAGTCGACGCAGCGTCATCAGGCGGACCAACTAGAGTCACTGAATCTGGAGCTTGCTGCAACGCTGTTGTTCCTGCAGAACGCCGTAGACAACGAAGATGTGCTGCACGCCGATTTTTCCGCTCGCTCACAGAAGCAGCACCAGCGTCTGCTTGCCCTGAGCGAGGGACGTACTGCCCCGCTGGAGGATACGGCTGACAGCAGCGAGCGCCGCGCCGCAGAGCGCGACATGCTGCTGCACCTGGCGCAGGAAGTCAGCCACAACCTCAAGCAGATGGAAGAAATTCTCGACACCTTCTTCCGTGACGCGGAACAACGTGGTGCCCTGGCACAACTCCCCGGCCTGGCAGGCCAGGCCCAGGGTGCACTGTCCATGCTCGAACTCGGCGAAGCAGCCAGATTGCTGGGTGTCGCGACCGACGCGATCAAGGGCTACGCTTCCGAGGGTTATCCCGATGCCACAACCCAGGGCCGGGTCGCCGATGCCTTCTCGAGCCTGGGTCTTTATATCGAGGCGCATTGTGCCGGTCGCGCTGATGCCCTGAATATTCTTCGCCCGGTCCTGATCGATTTTGACCTGATGCAGGATGAGATGGCAGAAGAAGATCATGAAGACACGGTCGAGGCCGGTCTTGAGAGGCGCAAGCTGGAAGTCCAGTCAGCCTATCTGGCCTGGCGCGATGAGCCGCAGGCCGACGGGAGCGACACTAAAAAAAAGTTTATTGAAACCCTGACCGAGTTGGGTCGCGATGCCGAACTGATCGACGACGCTACCCTGCTGCAGGCAAGCCGTTCGGCCCTGCAGGCCAGTCAGGCTGAAACGCATGCCTCGCTCGAACTCGATCAGGCAATCGAAAGCCTGACCGGATTGTCCCTGCCGGCGCGCTCCGAGCCCGCCAGCCCCGTCGAAGCGCCGGAGTCGATCGAATCCATCCTCGCTGCCCTGGCCGAAGCTGATCCGCATTACGCAGCGGTCGCCGCTGCCTTCGAACAGCCGCCGGTCGATTTCGAGGCAGTCATCGAAGTCGCCCGGCCGGTGCCGCACGCCGAGGTCGAGTTTGCCCGGCCGGTGTGGGGTGCCGAGATCGAATATGCCGAGCCCAGTGTCGAGGCCGGACATGAGCTTGAGGTCGAGGAAGCTGTCGCCGAAGCGGTGGCCGCGAACCCTGTCGAAGCGCCGGAAGCCGCTGCCGAAGCAAAACAGAGCGGAACTCTGACCATCATTCCCGAGGGATCCGAACCCGAACTACTGGAGATTTTCCTGGAAGAGGCCAGCGAGGTGCTTGTCACTCTGGAGGCGGCTGTCGCAAGCTGCCGCAGCCTTCCGGACGACCGCGAAAGCTTGACCGTGATTCGTCGTGGCTTCCATACCCTCAAGGGGAGCGGGCGCATGGTGGGCCTGACCGACCTGGGCGAAACGGCCTGGGCGATGGAACAACTGATGAATGGCTGGCTCGCCGATGACAAGCCTGCCAGCCACGACCTGCCGGGTCTGGTGCAGATGGCCTGTGGCCTGTTCGGCGACTGGGTGGAGGCGCTCAAGACTGCGACGGTCACCGGTGTTCCGGTTCCCGCTCTGCTGCAAGCCGTTGAACGAGTGGCGCACGGCCAGCCGCTGGAAGTGGTGGCTGCCGAGACGGTTGCCGCAGATATCGCTCAAGCGGTTGAAGTCGTCGATCCGGCCTCCGAGCCGGAGCGCGTCGAACCTGTATCGGTCGAAGAGACGGCACTTGCCGCTACCGACGATACGGAAACGGCTACAGTCGTCGAGCAGGCTTCTGCGCCGCAGTTCGTCGAACCCGAATCGGTCGATGAGATGGCGCTTGCCGTGGCTGAAGAATTTTTCGAGACCACGACATCGAGTGTGCCGGAATCCGAGTCCATCGAATCCGATGAATCCGAGCCGCTCGCATGCGATGTGGCCGAATCGACGATGTTTGAAGAACAGCGGGCAGAGGAGGCCGATGCAAGCGAAGACTCGGCGTACCTTGCTGAGACACCCGATGAGATCAACATCGGCGGTGTCAGCATGTCGACCGGGCTTTACGAAATCTTCATGACTGAAGCACAGCAGCATGTCGAAACGCTGCGTGGGGAACTCATGCGGATGGCGGAAGCGCCGGCCAGCCCGGTCAGCGAGTCGGCGCGACGGGCGATCCATACACTTGGGGGTATTGCAGGCACCTCAGGGTTCATCTCCCTCGCCGATCTTGCACATGCGCTCGAGCTTTACTGGAACCGTTTCAGCCACGCCGAATTGCCGTCTGCACACCTGCCATTGGTACAGGAGACGGTTGATCGCCTGCACGCCATGGTGGCTGAGATTCTTGCAGCGAATGCACCCGCAGCAGCGAGCGATCTCGTCGCTGCACTGGGCGAACTCGAAGCCGAGCAGTTCGTCGAGCCTGTCGTCGAAGCCGTGCAGGGCGATGCCGAATTGGCATGGGTCGATGAAGTTGCCTTTGGCGATGAGTTGACGGATGAACAAATCTCCGCGGACACCAGCGACGCAATTGCTGATTTCGCAACCGACAGCGTCGACATCCTTCCCGAAGCGCATGACCTCAGCGAAGCGATGGCGGAACCGGCGGCGTTTGAGGCATCGGTCGAGGCTTCCAATAGCGAAGCGGTCGCTGAAGAGCCCGCTTCGCCCCCCCCATCGCTGCTGGACATGGCCGGGCTGATCCCGGAGATCCGCCCCGCCTCCAACGTGCCGGTGTTCGAACGCCGCGAGG
>JBAPWR010000538.1:0-4095 GCA_049283775.1 Thiobacillus sp. | reverse complement strand
TGGTGCTTGACGTAGAGCGGCATCGCGGCTTCGAGCCGGCTGCCCCTGAACAGCGCCAGATGCACCGGCTCCCAGCCGATGTGGGCGCCGACGCATTCGCTGTCTTCCAGAGCCTGCAGGAAGGCGTGCTGCAGGAACGGCGACTCGCCGGCCAGGGCGTTCCAGGCGTCTGCCGGCAACTCCGCCATTCGTGTCACGACGCGGACGACGGTTTCGCCGGCTTCAGCTTCCGTCGCGCTGGGCTTTGCTTCAAAATGCACGTTTTCGCGGACTTCCATCAACAACAATGAACCTGCACGAATATCAGGCCAAACAGATTTTGCGCTCGGCCAACATTAACACGCCGCGCGGACTTGCCGCAGCGAGCGCTGAGGCCGCACTGCAAGCCGCCCGCGAACTGGGCGGCGACGCCTGGGTGGTGAAGGCGCAGATCCACGCCGGCGGCCGCGGCAAGGCTGGCGGCGTCAGGGTGGTCAGAAGCATGGACGAGGTGCGCGCGATGGCCGAATCGCTGCTTGGCCAGCCGCTGGTGACCGGACAGAACGCCCCCGACGGCCAGCCGGTGAACCAGGTGCTGGTCGAGGAGACGTTGCCGATCGCACGCGAGCTGTACCTATCGCTGCTAGTCGACCGCGAAACCGAGCGCGTCGCCATCGTCGCCTCAGCCGCCGGCGGCATGGATATCGAGGAAGTCGCCCACGCCACGCCGGAGAAGGTCCTCACCGAAACCTGCGATCCGCTGCTCGGGGTGCAGGATTTCCAGTGCCGCGCGCTGGCTTTCGCGCTGGAACTGACGGGCGAGGCCTACAAGGATTTTTGCCGTTTGCTTCCGCATCTCTATCGCGTGTTTCTCGCCAATGACCTCAGCCTGCTCGAAATCAATCCGCTGGTGGTGACGAGCGACAACCGCGTGCTGCCGCTCGACTGCAAGATGAGCGTCGATGACAACGCCCTGTATCGCCGCCGCGCCCTGGCCGAACTGCGCGACAACAGCCAGATCGACGCCAAGGAAGCCGCGGCCAACGCGGCCAACGTCAACTACGTCGCGCTCACCGGCAACATCGGCTGCATGGTCAACGGTGCCGGCCTGGCGATGGCGACGATGGATCTGATCCAGCTGGAGGGCGGTTCCCCCGCCAACTTCCTCGACGTCGGCGGCGGGGCCACCCCCGAGACGGTGGCGCAGGGTTTCAAGATCATCCTGCTCGATCCCAATGTGCGCGCGGTGCTGATCAACATCTTCGGCGGCATCGTGCGCTGCGACGTCATTGCCGAGGGCATCATCCAGGCGGTGAAGGAAGTCGGCGTGAAAGTGCCGGTGATCGTGCGGCTGGAAGGCACCAATGCCGAGTTGGGCCGCAAACTGCTGGCCGATTCGGGGCTGGCGATCCTGGCGGCGGAGAGTCTGACCCAAGCGGCAAAACTTGCAGTGGAGCGGTCGGCATGAGCATCCTCGTCAACAGAGATACAAAAGTGATTTGCCAGGGCTTCACCGGCAAGCAGGGCAGCTTTCATTCCGAGCAGGCGATCGCCTACGGCACCCAGATGGTCGGCGGCGTCACCCCGGGCAAGGGTGGGCAGACGCATCTCGGCCTGCCTGTGTTCAACACCGTGCGCGACGCGGTGCGCCAGACCGGCGCGCAGGCGACCATGATCTACGTGCCCGCCGCCTTCGCCGCCGACTCGATCCTCGAGGCGGCCGACGCTGGCATCGAGGTCATCGTCTGCATCACCGAGGGCATTCCGGTGCTGGATATGCTGAATGTGAAGGCGGCCTTGCGCGCCAACGGTGCCAGGCTGATCGGCCCCAACTGCCCCGGCATCATCACCTCGGGTGAATGCAAGATCGGCATCATGCCGGGGGTCATCCACCAGAAGGGCAGGATCGGCATCGTCTCGCGCTCCGGCACGCTGACCTATGAAGCCGTGCACCAGACCACGCAGCTGGGTCTCGGCCAGTCGACCTGCGTCGGCATCGGCGGCGACCCGATCAAGGGCCTGGACTTCATCGATTGCCTGGAGCTGTTCGAGGCCGATCCGCAGACCGAGGCCGTGATCCTGGTCGGCGAGATCGGCGGCAGTCGCGAGGAGGAGGCGGCCGAGTACATCCGCTCCAACATGAAGAAGCCTGTCGCTGCCTACATCGCCGGCCGCACCGCGCCGAAGGGCAAGCGCATGGGCCATGCCGGCGCCATCATCGCAGGTGGCGCGGGGACGGCCGATGCCAAGATCCGTGCGCTCGAAGCCGCCGGTGTCGTCGTCGCGGCCAGCCCTGCAGGGCTGGGCGAGGCGGTGCAGCAGGCCCTGGCCGGACGCTGAATCCCGCCAGATGAAACTCGGCATCGCCCAGCTCAACCTCGTCGTCGGCGACATCGTTGGCAATGCGTCCAGACTTCTGGCTGCCGCGCAGGATGCGCATGCAGCCGGCGCCGCGCTGCTGCTGACGCCCGAAATGTCGATCTGCGGCTACCCGGCCGAGGACCTGGTGCTGCGCGGCGACTTCACCACGGCGTGCGCCGCGGCGTTGCAGAGACTGGCGGCCGCGGCGCCGCCCGGGCTGGCGCTGATCGTCGGGTTTCCCGAGCGCAGCGATGATGGTCTGTTCAATGCGGCGGCGCTGCTGCGCGGCGGCAAGGTCGAGACGGTTTATCGCAAGCACCACCTGCCGAACCATTCTGTGTTCGATGAGCAGAGGGTATTCGACAGTGGCGCCACGCCCTGCGTGTTTGCCTGCGGCGGGGTGAATTTTGCCATCAACATCTGCGGCGACATCTGGGAGCCTGGCCCCGTCGAGCGTGCCCGGGATGCCGGCGCCGACTGGTTGCTGGTGCCGAACGCCTCGCCGTACCATCTCAACAAGGAACGCGAGCGCATCGCGGTCGCGCGCTCACGCATCGTCGAGGCAGGCCTGCCGATCGTCTACGCCAACCTGCTGGGTGGGCAGGACGAACTGGTATTTGACGGCGCCTCGTTTGCGATCGACAGCGAAGGCGCGGTCGTGGTGCAGTGCCCGGCCTGGGAGGAAGGAGTGTTCTACCTCGAGCTCCAGGGCGAAACCTGCAGCGGTCCGCAAGCTTCACTGCCGGGGGAGGATGCCGCAGTCTATGAAGCGCTGGTGATGGCGGTTCGGGATTACGTAGGAAAGAACGGCTTCAGCGGGGTTCATCTCGGCCTGTCGGGCGGCATCGACTCGGCGCTGACACTGGCGATTGCGGCGGATGCGATCGGACCCGACCGGGTTCACGCGGTGATGATGCCGTCGGACTACACGGCCTCGATCAGCGTCGAGGATTCGCGCGACATGGTGAAGCGGCTCGGCGTGCGCTATTCCGAGATCGCCATCAAGCCGATATTCGATGCGTTCCTGGGACAGCTTGCTGACGAGTTCGCCGGGCTGGCCGCCAACACGGCGGAAGAAAACCTCCAGGCACGCACTCGCGGCACGCTGCTGATGGCGTTGTCGAACAAATTCGGCACGCTGGTGCTGACCACCGGCAACAAGAGCGAGATGGCGGCAGGCTACGCTACGCTGTATGGAGACATGGCGGGGGGCTTCGCCGTGCTCAAGGATGTCGCCAAGACCCGGGTCTATCGCCTGGCGAATTACCGCAACCGCCGCTCGGCAGTCATCCCGCAGCGCATCATCGATCGTCCGCCGTCGGCCGAACTGCGTCCCGATCAGACCGACCAGGACAGCCTGCCGCCCTACGACGTGCTTGACGGCATTCTGGAAGCCTACGTGGAACGCGATATGGCAATACGCGAGATCGTCGCCCGGGGATATGATGCGGCTACCGTGCGCCGCGTCATCCGCATGGTCGACCTCGCCGAATACAAGCGCCGCCAGGCTCCGCCCGGTCCGCGCATCACGCCGCGCAATTTCGGCAAGGACCGCCGCTACCCGATTACCTCGAAATACCGACCCGAAGGAGATTTGCCATGAAAAAAATCGAAGCCGTCATCAAGCCGTTCAAGCTCGACGAGGTGCGTGAAGCACTGTCGGAAATCGGCGTGACCGGCCTCACTGTGACGGAAGTCAAGGGCTTCGGTCGCCAGAAAGGGCATACGGAACTCTATCGCGGCGCCGAATACGTC
>JBAPWR010000537.1:0-2391 GCA_049283775.1 Thiobacillus sp. | reverse complement strand
ATGAAGACGTTCCTGTTGTCAGCCTTGACCTTCGCGGCGAACGCGTCGAGCGCCTGTTTCATCTCGTCCGAGAGCTTGCTGCCATTGAACGAGAAGTTGGCAACCTGACTGGAGAAGGTGGTTTCGTAGAGGAACTTGCCTTGCGCCAGCTTGCCGGCAGCTTCGGCGCGGTCGAGTGCTTCCTGTGCGGTGCGCGAGACATTGTCGAGCGCAACCTCCTGGCTGCTGACACGGCCTTCCAGTCCCTGAATCTGGCTGACGCTCTGATCCAGCTTGCCGCTGGTGTCGGCCTGCTGGCTGTCCATCCGCTGGCTTAGGCTGGCGATCTGCTCGTTGACGTAATCCTTGGTGGCGCAACCTGCCAGCAGGACGGCGGCAGCGAGCGCCAGGGTGACTTGATGACTTTTCATTTGCTTGCTTCCTCTTACAGACTGGCTGGGCGGGAACAGCCAGCCACACAACCTTTATAGAACAATGCCATTTGCATGAACCGTTAACGGACGCGCCAGGCGTATCTGCAGCGTCATGCCATCGGCATCGCCTTGCGGTCGTTGAGATTGAGCCAGCCTTTGGCGATGCGATAGATGAACCAGACGAAGGCGACTCCCCAGATGACCCAGCCGATCAGGATGAAGAAGGTCAGTCCGCCCAGAACGGCCCACAGCAGGCACCACCAGAAGGTGCTGATCTGCCAGCGGAAATGGCTTTCCAGCCAGGTGCCGCGGGCGTCGTCGAGCTTGATGTAGTTCAGGACGATGGCGACGATGGCGGTGATACCGGAGAACAGCGACAGCGCATACAGCGCATAGGTGACCGTGGCCAGGGTTTTCAGGCTGTCGAGTTTCTCGTCGGGGACTGGGGTCGGGTTCATGTTCATCGGCGGGCCTTTTCGTAGATCGGCATCATCTTCGGCACCAGCGCGTTGAGTGCCTCGATGCGGTTGTCGGGAGAGGGGTGGGTGCTGAGGAATTCCGGCATGCCGTTGTTGCCGGCCTTGGCCATTTTCTCCCACAGACGCACTGCGGCACGCGGGTCGTAGCCGGCGCGGGCGGCCAGTTCGACGCCGTAACGGTCGGCCTCGGATTCACCGGTGCGGCTGTTGGGCAGGGTCAGGGCGATGTCGGCGATCGGCGCGAGGCCGGTGAGGTCGTACCCGGCGACGATGGACCCGACCAGGAAGCCGCCCTGCATCGCCATCGCCCGCGACATGCGCTCGCGGCCGTGACCGAGCAGGGCGTGGGCGATTTCGTGGCCCATGATCTGCGCGATCTCGTCGTCGGTCAGGGCCAGCTTGTGGATGATGCCGGTGTAGATCGCCATCTTGCCGCCGGGCATGCACCAGGCGTTGAGCTTGGGTTCGTCGAGCACCACCACCGACCATTTCCAGTCCTTGCTCGGCGCGTACATCAGCTTGGCTTCGGCAATCAGGCGGTCGGTGATGCGCTTGACGCGATTGTTCAGCGCAACATCGTTGCTCATCTTGCCGGCCTTGGTCGCTTCCTGGACGGTATTGGTGTAGGCCTGAGCCGACGAGGCCTGCGCCTGCTCCTCGGAAACCAGCACCAGTTGCTTGCGTCCCGAGACCGGATTCTCCTTGCACGCGACCAGACCGCTGGCGAGCAGGGCGATGGCGATCAGCTTGAGTTTCATGTTTGCCTCCGCAAAGGACATGAAGGTGCACGAAGCCTCTCCGGATCCATCCGGGTCGTGCCCTTCGTGGACGGGATGTCAGATGCCGCGCAGCAGTTCATTGATGCCGACCTTGGACAGGGTCTTCTCGTCGACCTTCTTCACGATCACCGCACAGTACAGGCTGTACTTGCCGTCCTTGGACGGCAGGTTGCCGGACACCACCACCGAGCCGGCGGGGACGCGGCCGTAATGCACTTCGCCGGTCTCGCGGTCGTAGATCTTCGTCGACTGGCCGATGTAGACGCCCATCGAGATGACGCAGTTGTCCTCGACCACGACACCCTCGACCACTTCGGAGCGCGCGCCGATGAAGCAGTTGTCGCCGATGATGGTGGGGCCGGCCTGCACCGGTTCGAGCACGCCGCCGATACCGACGCCGCCGGAGAGGTGGACGTTCTTGCCGATCTGCGCACAGGAACCGACGGTGGCCCAAGTGTCGACCATGGTGCCATCATCGACATAGGCGCCGATGTTGACGTAGGACGGCATCAGCACCACGTTCTTGCCGATGTAGGCGCCCTTGCGCGCGGCCGATGGCGGCACCACGCGGAAGCCGCATTCGCGGAAGTCCTTGGAGTTGAAGTCGGCGAACTTGCTCGGCACCTTGTCGTAATAGTTGGTGTAGCCGCCCTTGATGAAGGCGTTGTCCTCCAGGCGGAACGACAGCAGCACGGCCTTCTTCAGCCACTGGTGGGTGAT
>JBAPWR010000536.1:0-3688 GCA_049283775.1 Thiobacillus sp. | reverse complement strand
GAAAACTGCCGTCCCCGGCCTTGATGCCGAGCGAGATCTGCTCGATGGCGGCGACCAGAGTGCCGGACAAGGCCGCAGCTTCAGCCTGTGCGCGATGGCTTTGCAGCTGTTGTCCCAATTGCGCGTGGGCCTTGGCGGACAGGATCCACAGACGCCTGTCGTGAGGTGTTTGATTGCGCTGCTTTTCCACCACGACCAGGCTTTGTTTTGCGCGCCCGGCATTCAACAGCGCTTCAATGTAGCCATAGAGCAGGGGCCTTGAACCCGGGTAGCGCGCCAAGCCCGCCTCGAAGCGCTGCAGCGCCAGCGTGGTCTTGCCGGCTTCCAGCGCTGCTCGGGCGGCCAATTGGTGGATCATCGGGCTGTTGCCGGAAGATGCCAGCAGCGCCTGGACCTGAACTTCTGCGCCGCGATAGTCGCGAGCCCGCAGCAATGCCGTCGCGTAGCCATAGCGAGCGGCTATTTCATTGCTGTAGCGCTTTTCGTCGAGTGCGGCGCGGGTGGTTCTGACGGCCTCCGCGGCGTTGCCTTCCTGGGCGCGCAAGCGTGCGCGCACCAGCTGGAAGTCGAGACTGTCCTGGATTTGCTGGTAAGGGGCCGATTCGCTGCGTGCTTCCATGTCGGACACACGGTCGGTGGTGAGCGGGTGGGTGCGCAGGTAGGCGGGCGCGTTGGTCTCATAAAATCGGTTGGCACGGATCAGGCGGTTGAAGAATCCGCTCATGCCGCGCGGGTCGAATCCGGCCTTGGTGAGCATGTCGTAACCCATGCGGTCGGCTTCGCGCTCATAGTCGCGGCTGTAATTCAACTGGTTCTGGATCGACAGTGCCTGGGTCGAGGCGATGGCCGCGCTCGCCAGATTGGCATTGGAGCGTGCGGCGAGAAGCGCGACCGCCAGCGCCGCCAGGGTAGGGATCTGGCTCTGCGACTGGGACGCCACCATGCGGGCGAGGTGGTCCTGGGTGACGTGGGAGATTTCGTGGGCGACCACGCCGGCCAGTTCCGATTCGTTCTGCGCCGCCAGCAACAGACCGGTATGCACGCCGATGTTGCCGCCGGGCAGCGCGAAGGCGTTGATCGAATCATCCTGGATCACGAAGAAATTGAATTCGCGCTGGTTGCGCGGGCTGACCGAAACCAGCAGGTAACCGAGCTGGTTCAGGTAGCTTTCGATTTCGGGGTCATCCAGATACTGCGGGTTGGCGTAGACGTCGCGCATGATCGTCTGGGCCAGCATCTGTTCGTCCTGATCCGAAAAATATTGCCTGGAAACCTCACCCAGATCGGGGAGATCGGAAGCCATGGCAGGATTGACCACGAGTGACAGGGCAAGCAGGGTTCGGGCGATCACGGTGTTGTTCAATGCGGGATAGGGTGCCAGAGGTGAATTGAATTAGGATTCCGGGATTGCCAACAGGTTCCGGTTAATCATGAGCGAATTCACGCATTTCGATCAGCAGGGGCGGGCTGTCATGGTCGATGTCGCAGACAAGCAGGACACCCGTCGAATTGCCGTCGCTTCGGGTTTCATTCATATGTTACCCGATACCCTGTCGCGCATTCTCGGCGGTGAAGCGGCCAAGGGCGACGTACTGGGCGTGGCGCGGATCGCGGCGATCCAGGCGACCAAGCGCACGGCAGAACTGATCCCCTTGTGCCATCCGATCGCGCTGACCCGCGTCGGCGTCGACTTCCATCCCGATACGGGAAATTCACGCATCGAATGCGTGGTGACTGCGGAAACCGTTGGCAAGACGGGGGTGGAAATGGAAGCGCTGACCGGCGTTTCCGTGGCACTGCTGACCATCTACGACATGTGCAAGGCGGTCGATCGCGGCATGCGAATCGAGGCTGTGGCCTTGCTCGAAAAGCAGGGCGGCAAGTCCGGACACTGGCGTGCCGCAAGCCGATAGGCTGGTAGGAACGTCGGATTGTTTCCAGCGCTGGCTCGGGCAGGATAACGTCCGGTTTTTTGCATTGGTGACTATGTTCATTACTGGCTTGTTTCTGGTCCGGCGGCAGATGCGCGTTGGCTTGCTGGCGATACTCCTGTCGATGGCCGGTATGGCCGGACCACTGGGGATTGCGGCAGCCGCGCTGCTGGACGATCAACGCTATACGGCGAGTGGCGATCGCTTGCTGTTGTGGGTGTCTTACGAACGTGGGCGCGCAGCCGCCGAAATCAGTGCCGCCAAGTCCTTGGCAGAAGCCGGCGTGGAAGTCTGGTCGCTCGACCCCACCAGCAGCTATTTTCTGCCGCAACTGGCGCGCAGCATGGATGCCGTGCCGCAGGAGGACATGGCTGACTGGATGCGGGCTGCCCTGGCCAGCGGCAAACAGGTCACGATCTATGCCGTGGCGCGCGCGGCGGTTCCGATCCTGAGTGGGCTTGCGGCACTGGAACCCGCACAGCGCGCCACGATCTGCGTCATGCTGATGTATCCGAACATTTACCGCGAGGCTGAACCGCTGGCCGAGCCGGAATATCTCGATTTCGGCTCCCTGGAAGGGGCGCGGATCCACATCCTGCAGCCTCGCCGTTCGGCTGCCACGCCCTGGCTGCCCGGGCGGGTGGAGGCGTTGCAGAGGCAGGGCGCCAACGTCAGCGCGGTCATCCTGGAAAATCTGCGCGAGAATTTCTGGGCGCGTGAAACACCGACGGAGTTCGAGGTGAGCGAGGGGCGTCGGCTCGACGCCGTATTGTTGCGGGAGATGGAGTCATGGGGATGTCATCAGCAATGAATTGGGCGTACCGCCTGGGACTGGTCGCGATGCTGCTGCTGGCTGCGCCGCTCGGGGCAGCGGGTTTTCAGGTGCGCGACGCCGTTCCAGCGCCAGCCCTTGCGGCACGCGATCTGGACGGAAACGAGCGCACTCTGGCGGACTACCACGGCAAGGTGGTGCTGCTGAATTTCTGGGCGACCTGGTGTCCGCCCTGCCGGCGTGAAATGCCGTCGATGGAGCGTTTGCGCGTGAAGATGCAGGGGCGCCCGCTCGAAATCCTCGCGCTCGACAGCGCCGAACCCATCGAGGACGTGAATGCCTTCCTGGCAATCATGCAGTTAGGGTTCCCGATCCTGCTCGACCCGGATGGCGCCATCACCAAAAACTGGAAAGTGTTCGGCCTGCCCACCAGTTTCCTGATCGATGCGCAGGGCCGCATTCGCTATTCGCTGTCGGGTCCGGTCGAGTGGGACGAGGGCGAGGCGCTGCAGATCGTCGAGTCTCTGCTGGCAGAGCTCCCAGCCACGCAAGACAAAGCCGGCAAGGCCCCTAATCCCTGAATAAACAAGGGATTTTTGATTAGCCTCCCTTATCCGGATATCAGCCGTTCTGCTTGCCTTGGGGGTCCCTTGGCATGCAAAATAACGGTATATTCGAAATATTTAATATAGCGGTTTCCGCAGCATCCAGCAGTCGCCACACCTGTGGTATCCGAGCAGAAGCGATACGGCTCAGACCTGAGCCGCGGGACATTATTGAGTCTAAAGATGAACGCCAAGATCAAACTGGAAAACCACGACGCGCAGGAAATAAAGTACACGACGTGCTACATGTGCGCCTGCCGCTGCGGCATCAAGGTGACGCTGGAAGACAACAAGGTCCGCTTCATCCAGGGCAACCGCAATCACCCGACCAACCAGGGCGTACTTTGCGCCAAGGGTTCGGCGGGGATCATGAAGCAGTA
>JBAPWR010000535.1:0-4232 GCA_049283775.1 Thiobacillus sp. | reverse complement strand
CGCAAACCCCATGAACGAACTGGCACAACAATTCGGCCTGTCCTTCCTCGCCGAACCCTGGCTCCCCGAAGTCCTGATCGTGACGGTCGCCGTCGTCGCGCTCAATCTCGCCGCCTACTTCCTGCTGCACCACATTGAGAAGATCGTTGCAGGCACGTCCACGGTCTGGGACGACGCGCTGATCAAGGCCGTTCGCAAGCCCCTCACGCTGATACTGTGGGTTGCCGGCGTGGCCTACGCCTTCGCGGTGGTCGACCGGCACACGGCCGAACCCACCTTCGAATCGCTCGACAGGATTCGCGACACGCTGATCATCGCTGGCCTGGCCTGGTTCCTGCTGCGCCTGATCAGCAACGTCTCGCACAACATCCTCGAGCGCAACGCCCTCGCGGGCGAGGGTCTCGACCGCACCACGGTCGACGCCCTGTCCAAGCTGGGGCGCTTCTCGGTGATCATCGTCGCCGCGCTGATCATCCTGCAGAACCTCGGATTCAGCGTCTCGGGCGTGCTCGCCTTCGGCGGCATCGGCGGCATCGCGGTGGGCTTCGCCGCCAAGGACATGCTGGCCAACTTCTTCGGCGGCCTGACCATCTACCTCGACCGGCCGTTCGTCGTCGGCGAGTGGATCCGCTCGCCCGACAAGGAAATCGAGGGCACGGTCGAATACATCGGCTGGCGCCACACCCGGGTGCGCGCCTTCAACAAGAACCCGATTTACGTCCCCAACGCCCTGTTCACCACCATCGTGGTGGAGAACCCGACGCGCATGACCAACCGGCGCATCAAGGAGACCATCGGCATCCGCTACGCCGACCTCGACAAGATGCCCGCCATCGTCGCCGACGTGAAAGCCATGCTGCAGGCGCATCCCGAGATCGATACCAGCACCACCCTGATCGTCAACTTCCTCCAGTTCGCCGAGTCCTCGCTCGACATCATGATCTACACCTTCACCAAGACCGTGCAGTGGGTGCACTACCACGAGGTGAAGCAGGACGTGCTGCTGAAAATCGCCGACATCATCGTCTCGCACGGCGCCGAGATCGCTTTCCCCACCCGGACCCTGCATCTCGAACCGGGGTCCGAGCACCCGCAAACGCCGGCTTAGGCCCGCTCGCCGACCGGCGGGATTTACCAGCGCACTTCCAGTTCGCCGCCCGGACCCATCGCCACCCGGCTGCCAAACGGCCGGCTCTCGCGGTCCAGCACCTCGCACAGCCAGTGGCTGTCCTGCGCCGAAGCACGCTGCAGGCGGAAGCGCCGCATCTGCATCGGCACCATCCACAGCCGCGACAGCCTGCCGCTGGCCGGATCGATCGTCAGGAAATACATCAGGCTCAGATCGCCGCGATACGTCTCGTGACCCGAAATGCCTTCGTAGTCGTTGATGAAGTCGCCGCAACCGTAGAGGATGGGCCGGCTGCGATAGACCTCGATGCCGAGCGGATGATGCGACGAGTGGCCGTGTACGCCATCCACCGCGCACTGGTCGATCAGGCCGTGGGCAAATTCGCGATGCGCGGCAGGTACCGCATAACCCCAGTTATCGCCCCAGTGGATCGACGCCAGAACGACGTCGCCCGGACGCCGGGCCGCCTTCACCTTTGCAGCAATTTGGCGCAGGGTCGCTGCAGACAAATCGGCCAGCAGGTTCACCCCGGGCTGCCCTGCCGACGCTCCCCATTCGGCCGCAATGCCGCTGCTCGGCGTGCCGAAGGCGAACACCAGCACGCGGCCCCTGGCTGTCGTCATCACCGCCGGTGCTTCCGCCTCGGCGCGGTCGCGCCCGGCCCCGGCAGTCTCTATTCCGACGCGTCGCAGACTGTGCAAGGTTTCCGCCAGCCCGGCGAAGCCCCAGTCGATCACGTGATTGTTGGCCAGCACGCAGCAGTCGAATCCGGCCTCCGCGAGGACAGGCGCATTGGCCGGATGCATGCGGTAGTGGATGCCCTTGCCGCGCTGCCAGTCGTCGCGCGTGGTCAGCGCCGTTTCCAGATTGGCGATGCGCAGATCCGGCGCGACGCGAGCCCATTCCGCCAGCGCGTCGCCCCAGATGTAGCCGAAGTCCACCGGCCGCGGAATCGCGCCATGGGCCCGCTCCGCCAGCCGGAGGTAATCCAGGGCCGACGTCGCATACGGCTCGTGCAGAACGGCATCGACGGAATACGGCAGGATCTGGTCGATGCCGCGCGCCGTCATGACGTCGCCGCAAAGGAACAGGCTGATCTCGCCCTTCCCTTGCATCGCTGTGGGTGTCGTCTCGGTCATCGTTTCAGTCCTGTCCGCAGCCTGCGTGGCGGAACTCCCGGCCGCCGCGCTGCCGAGCAGCAAGCCTCCGGTGTACTGCAAGAACCTGCGTCTGCCAAAGCCCCTGTGCATGCCATCAACTCGCTGACATCCCCGCAAGATGCGGCCAGAAAACCACCCCCCCGATGACTGCCGCACCGATCGCCGCGACCAGCACCGCGCCGGCGGCCAGATCCTTGGCTCGGCCGATCCCCGGATGGCGTTGCGGATGCACGGCGTCGGCCAGTTGCTCGAGCGCGGTATTGAGGGCTTCTGCGCCCCACACCAGGACGATGGCCACGCAGATCCACAGCCACTCGTCCCGGCTCAGGCCGAAGTACAAGCCTGCACCGCAAACGCCCAGTGTGGCAAGCAGATGCACCCACGCATTGGGCTGGCTGCGCAGCATGAAAACCAGCCCTTGCAGGGCATAGACGAAGCTTCGCGGAATCGACGCCAAGGACTTGTGCATGGCTTATCCTAGCCGCAAGCCGCTCCGGCATGAAAGGGCTGCTGCCGAGGCGCGAAATATGTGAACATCCCGACATGAAGCAGGACAGCCTCACCCCCGAACAATCCGACCTTACGCTGCCCGATTACCAGGGTGGCAGCCTGGTCAACCTGATGAGTTCCATCGCCACCGCGCTCGGCGGCACCAGCCCCTATGCGCCGCTGGCGGCCCTGCCGCCCGAGTCGCTGGCCGCGGCGCGGCATGTGGTGCTGCTGGTGGTCGACGGCCTCGGCCTCGACTATCTGCTCGGGCACGACGGCGCGCTGCGCCGCCACCTGCAGGGGCAGATGAGCTCGGTTTTTCCGTCCACCACGGCCAGCGCCATCCCGACCTTTCTCACCGGCCTTGCGCCGCAGCAGCATGGCCTGACCGGCTGGCACATGTATTTCCGCGAGATCGGCGCCATCGCCGCTCCGCTGCCCTTCCGCGTCCGCGCCGGCCGCCACGCCCTGCGCGCGGCCGGCGTCTCGCCGCAGGAGCTGTTCGGCCTGACGCCGCTGTTCCATCGGCTGCCCCTGCCCTGCCACGTGGTGAGCCCGAACCACATCATCCATTCCGACTTCAACGTCGCGCTTTCCGGCCGTGCACAACGTCATGGCTATACCACGCAGGACGAAATGTTCGGTCTCGTCGCCGGACTGATGCACAGCGAAGAGCCCCGCAGCTACATCCACGCCTACTGGCCGCAGCACGACAGCTTGGCACACGAATACGGCGTCGGCAGCCAGGCCGTGGCGGAAGCCTTCGAGATGCTGGACACAGGCTTTGCGCAGTTGCTGCAAAGCGCGCGCGGCAGCGACAGCGTCGTCATCGTCACCGCCGATCACGGCTTCATCGACACCTCGCCGGCCGACACCATCGACCTCGATGACCACCCTGACCTGCGCGACACCTTGCTGCTGCCGCTGTGCGGCGAACCGCGCATGGCCTACGCCTATGTACGTTCGGGCCGCGAAAGCCGTTTCGAGGAGATCGTCCGCAGCCGCTTCGGCGACCGGCTTTGGCTGATGAAAAGCGAAGACGTGCTGAAGCGCGGCTGGCTCGGCCCGGGCGCGGCGCATCCCGCGCTGCGGGACCGGCTCGGTGACTATGTGCTGATTCCGCGCGGCCGCACCATCCTGCGCGACTGGCTCAAGGGCGAGCCCCGCCACGTCCACATCGGCGTGCACGGTGGATTGAGCGCGGCGGAGATGACCGTGCCGCTGGTCGTGGCCAGGCTACCCTGAACTGGCGGGCCAGCAGGACGTCGGCGATCATTCTTCAAACGATAGGGGGCCGTTGCGCCGGTTGCGCAGTGCGACAACTCGACGACATCACCACAACCACCTCGGCAATCGGCGCGAGGTGGGTCTACAACACCCCATCGGTCCTGGCTGTGCGGGATTCGGAACCTTACTGCCGGATGCAGGGATCAGCAGCATGAAAAACGCCCGGC
>JBAPWR010000534.1:0-3272 GCA_049283775.1 Thiobacillus sp. | reverse complement strand
CGGCCACGAAGCGAAGATGGTGTCGGAAGTGGCCGAGTTTCTCGATGCGACGCTGAAGTAGGGGTTTTCCCGGAAGGACGCGGTCGAAAGATCTTTAACCGCAAAGGACGCGAAGGAGCGCGAAGGGATTCAAAAACACAAAGACCCGTATTCCGTTCTTTCTTGTTTTTCCTTGGCGTACCTTCGCGTCCTTTGCGGTTAAAAATCTTTCGACCGCGTCCTTCCCGGAAAACCCCTACTTCAGCGTCGCATCGAGAAACTCGGCCACTTCCGACACCATTTTCGCTTCGTGGCCGTTGAAGAAGTGGTCGGCGCGGTCGATCTTCACCTGCTTCGAATCTTTCCCCAGGCTCTTCTTGCGCTTGTCGGTGTTCTTCAGCACGCCGGGCAGGTCGTTCTCGCCGTAGAGGTCGAGGATCGGCAGCTTCACGCCCTTGTAGTCGTCGACTGAAATTCCCAGGCTGGCCCACGCCACCACGGCGGGGTCGGGCTTGCCGGTCAGATACACGCGGCTCATGCGCGAACCCATGCTGTGCGAGACGATGGCGATCTGCTTGTAGCCTTTGGCCTTGAGGAATTCGACCGCTTCGGCGATGCGCTCGGCGGCCTCGGGGAAGGTCGGCGGATAGTCCTCGCCCTTGGCGTCGGCGGCGAGAATCGGCATCTGGATCGACAGGGTGGTGTAGCCGCGGTCGGCGAGATCGCTGCGCAGGGTGCCGATCAGTCCCCAGTCGGGATGGATGCCGAGGCCGTGGACGACGATCAGGGCCTTGTCGGCGCTGGCGGGGGTGAACAGGGTGAGGAACTTGTGGTGGCCGCGCGGGGTTTCGAGGTAGACCGGGTCGCCGACGACCAGTCCGGGGAGGATTTCGTCGGCCCATTTCTTCTCGCGCGCGTAGTCGGCGGCAAGCGCCGTGAAGCTCGCGAACAGACTGAGGATCCAGGCTAACAGGAGGGTTTTCTTCATGGCAGGTCGCTCCAGATTAAAGTTGGCCGGCCGCAGGGCCGCTGGTGAAAGATAGCAGCACGCCATCGAACAGGTAAAGCCATTGTGATCGGTTCCGCCGAGGACGCAGTGCCCGCGTTGTGCCCCGATCCCTCCGGCGAGGAAAACCCCTATTTCCAAAGCGCCTCGCGCGTCGTCATCGTCGACGATCGCGGCACCGCGCGCAGCCTGCTCGAGGGACTGGCCCGCAGCCTCGAGCCCGGGATAGTCGTGGAAAGCTTCGGCGATCCGCAGGATGCGCTGGAGCACCTCCAGACCTGCGTGCCCGACCTGGTCATCAGCGATTACCGCATGCCGGGCATGGACGGCATCGAGTTCACCCGGCGCATCCGCTCCGCAGCGCGCCTCGCCGGCGTACCCGTCATCATCGTCAGCGTGGTGGAGGAACGGCAGATCCGCCGCCTGGCACTGGAAAACGGCGCCAGCGACTTTCTCACCCGCCCCATCGACCCGCAGGAATGCCGCGCCCGCTGCCTCAACCAGTTGCGTCTGAGCCGCAGCCACAAGCAGCTGGCTCAACGGACGCGGCAACTCGAGCGGCAGGTCCTGCAGGCCGGAAGCGAGATGCACTCGCACGAGCGTGACGCGCTGATGCAACTGGCCATGGCGGGCGCCTATCGCGACACCGGCAACGGCAACCGCCACCGCCGCATCGCCGAGTACGCCAGGCTGATCGCCGACGCGCTCGGGCTGGACGAACAGCAATGCGAGCTGATCGCTGCGGCGGCGCCACTGCATGACATCGGCATGATCGGCATCCCCGACCACATCCTGCAGAAGCCCGGCCTGCACAGCGCCGAGGAGCAGGCGATGCTGCGCCGCCACCCGATCATCGGCCACGACCTGCTGGCCGACAGCCCGTCGCCCCGCCTGCAGATGGGCGCGGTCATCGCCCTCGGCCATCACGAAAGCCATGACGGAAGCGGCTATCCGCACGGCCTGGCGGGCGAGCGCATCCCGCTGCCGGCACGGATCGTCGCGGTCGCCGATGTGTTCGAGGCCCTCACCTCGACCAGCGCCCACCATTCGCCGTGGTCGTTGGGGAATGCGCTCAAGCATCTGCGCGCCCGCCAGGGCGGGCAGTTCGATCCCGCATGTGTGTGCGCGTTCGAAGGCCAGCGCGCTGCAGTGGCCGGGATAATGTCGAGGCTGCGCGACGCGCCGCCGTGAAATCCGGATTGGCGACCGTGCTCCCTGCGCAGCTTCGCCAACTGCTGAAACAGCTCGCCGCGCGCAGCGCCAGCGAATTGCAGCAATCCCTCGTCCTGCTCGGCCTGTGCGCGCTTTTCCTGCTGTATTTCCTTGCCGGCTGGCAGCCGCAGGCGGAGCCCGCCAGCCGCCCGGCCTATCCCCTCGGCATCGGCTTTATGCTGATCTCGGTCTGGCTGATGGCGGGCTCCCTGATCGATACACGAGGCTCGCCGCAGCGCCGCTACGCGCGCATGGTGGGCGATGCCCTGGTGATCACCGGCGTGCTGCTGGCAGCCGGCGAGAATGGCGCGCCGCTGGCGGCGATCTATCTGTGGGTGACGCTGGGCAACGGTTTTCGCTACGGCATGCCCTATCTGCTCACGGCGATGCTGCTGTCGCTGGCAGGTTTCGGCCTGGTCGTCGCCGGCGTCCCCTTCTGGCAGGGACAGATGGCCTGGAGCCTGGGCTTCATGCTGATGCTGGTCGCGGTGCCACTGTATTCGATTCCGCTGATGTGCCAGCTGCACAACGCCACCGCGCGCGCCATCGAGGCCAGCCAGGCCAAGTCGACCTTCCTCGCCAACATGAGCCACGAACTGCGCACCCCGCTGAACGGCATCATCGGCGCGTCCGACCTGTTCGCGGAAACCCGGCTCGACAAGCAGCAGAAGGAATTCTCGCGGATCATCCACTCGTCGGCCCATGCCCTGCTCGAACTGATCGACAAGGCACTCGACATTTCGCGCATCGAGGCAGGCCACCTGTCGACGCACAAGGAGGATTTCGACCTGCACCGCCTGGTGAAAGGCACGATCGAGATGATGGCGATGCAGGCCCATAGGAAGGGCCTGGTCCTGGCCGCCCATATCGCGCCGCAGGCCCCGTTCCGGCTGCACGGCGACGCCCGCCATCTGCGCCAGATCCTCATCAACCTGATCGGCAATGCGGTGAAATTCACCGAGCACGGGCGCGTCGACGTCACCATCCGTCCGCTGGAAAAGGGCAAACCGCAGCACCTGCGTTTCGAGGTGAGCGACAGCGGCATCGGCATCGCGGAAGCCGCCCAGGCGCGGAT
>JBAPWR010000533.1:0-3207 GCA_049283775.1 Thiobacillus sp. | reverse complement strand
GCCGCGAGATGGCCAAGGAGCTGATCCTGTTGCCGACTGTCGAGGTGGTCGAGGCCGACGTGCACGACGAGCAGGAGCTTATCCGCCAGTTCCAGGGTATGGATGCGGTCATCAACCTGGTCGGTATCCTGCACGAGGGCAAGCCCGGCCGGGTCGACCTGCCGAGCGAGCGCCGCGGCGACTTCCAGCGCGTCCATGTCGAGTTGCCGCGCAAGGTCGTCCGCGCCTGCGGTCAGGCCGGTGTGCACCGTCTGCTGCACATGAGCGCGCTCGGCGCCGAACCCAATTCCCGTTCCGCCTACCAGCGCTCCAAGGGAATCGGCGAGGCTCTGGTGCGCGAAGCCGGCATGCAGCACAGCGAGCACGAGAACTGGTACCTCAATGGCCCGAAGTTCATCCATGGCTACGGGCTCAACGTGACCATTTTCCGTCCCTCGGTCATCTTCGGCCGCGGCGACTCCTTCCTCTCGATGTTCGCCCGCCTGCAGAAGATGTTCCCGGTATTGCCGCTGGCCAGCGCCGGCGCACGCTTCGCCCCGGTGCATGTCGACGACGTCGCGCGCGCCTTCGCCGACAGCCTCGACAATCTCGCGACCTTCGGCCAGACCTACGACCTGTGTGGTCCGCGTGCCTACACCCTGCGCGAACTGGTGGCCTATGTCGGTGAACTTACCGGCAAAAAGCGCCCGATCATTCCGCTGTGCGACCGCCTGTCGTATTTCCAGGCCTGGGCGATGGAATACAAGCCGGGCAAGAAACTCATGACGCGTGACAACTACTACGCCATGGGCGTCGACAACGTCTGCGCCGGCGGCTGGCCGGAGGTGTTCGACTTCCAGCCGGTCGCGCTCGAGGCCATCGCACCGGAGTACCTGCGTGACGACTCGCCGCGTGCCCGCTACGAAAACTACCGCGAGCATGCCGGCCGCTGAGCCTTGATCGATATTGGCAGGCGGGCGGATTGATTCCGTGTCCCTGCGTGTCAGCAACGGGGTGGCAGCGATGAAAATCTATACGGTAGGCGGCGCGGTCCGTGACGCTCTGCTTGGCAGACCGGTCGTCGATCGCGATTACGTCGTCGTCGGCGCCACCCCGGCCGAGATGGTGGCGCTGGGCTACCGGCCGGTCGGCCAGGACTTCCCCGTCTTCCTGCATCCCGAGACCCACGAGGAATACGCGCTGGCGCGCACCGAGCGCAAGTCCGGTCACGGCTACAAGGGCTTCGCCGTTTACGCTGCCCCGGAGGTGACGCTGGAGGAAGATCTGTGCCGGCGTGACCTCACCATCAACGCCATGGCCCAGGACGAATCCGGGAACCTCATCGACCCCTACGGCGGCCAGGCCGACCTGCAGGCCAGGCTGTTTCGCCACGTCAGCCCCGCCTTCGCCGAAGATCCGGTACGCATCCTCAGAGTGGCGCGCTTCGCCGCGCGCTTCACCGATTTCAGCATCGCTCCCGACACGCTCGCCCTGATGCGCCGCATTGTCGAGGAGGGTGAAGTCGATGCCCTGGTGCCGGAGCGCGTCTGGCAGGAAATCGCGCGTGGTCTGATGGAGGACATGCCCTCGCGGTTGTTTCGCGTGCTGCGCGAGTGCGGCGCGCTGGCGCGGCTGCTACCGGAAATCGATCGCCTGTTCGGTGTGCCGCAACCCCCCGAACACCATCCGGAAATCGATACCGGCGAACATGTGATGCAGGTGATCGACTGGGCGGCAAGCCACGGCATGAGCCTGCCGGTGCGCTTCGCCGCGCTGACCCACGATCTCGGCAAGGGCGTGACACCGCCCGAAGCGTGGCCCAGGCATCATGGCCACGAAGCGAAGAGTGCCGATCTGGTGCGCGCGCTCAGCGAACGCCTCCGTGTTCCCGCAGACTGCCGCGATCTCGCAGTCGCCGTCGCGCGCGAACATGGCCTGGTCCATCGCGCGCTGGAATTGCGTCCGGCAACGGTCGTCGAGTTGCTGGAACGCGTCGACGCCCTGCGTCGCCCCGAGCGCTTCGAACAGTTTCTGCAGGCCTGCGAGTGCGATTTTCGCGGGCGGCCGGGCTACGAGGACAAGCCCTTTCCTGCGCCGGCCTACTTGCGCCAGGCGCTGCAGGCCGGGCAGGGCATCGATGCCGCCGCGGTGGCGCGTAGCGCCGAGGCTGGGCGAATTCGTACAGCCATCTTTCAGGCGCGGGTGGATGCGGTCTCGGCGTGGCGCAAGCGCTGGCCGGGCGGCGACCAGCACTGAGCCGTCAGCGTTTTCCGCAGTCGGACCCGTGACGCCAGGGAAATTCATCTCTGGCGGACTATTATCAAATTGCGTGTGGGTTGAGTGATCAGGTCGAGGAAGCGCAAATGAAATCCGGGTTGTCTGCTCTGCTGCTGGCTGCGTCGATGTCGGCGTTTCTGGTCGCTTGCGTAAGCGAGCCGCGTTACGGTGAAGTGGTGGTGCATGACCAGCATGTTTCGATGAGAGTGCTCTTCACCGACCATGACCGTCGCCTGATCCGTGAATATTACGAGCCGCGTTATAAGAAGCTGCCACCCGGACAGGTCAAGAAGGGCTGGATTCCGCCGGGGCATGCCTGGCGAGTGAGAGCGAACCAGCCGGTCCATGAGGAAGCCTACTGGCGCTACCTGCCCTATGAACTGGACCGGCGGCTTTCCCGTCTGCCCTCGGAATATGTCCGCGTGGTCATCGGTACCGATGTCGCAATCATGAATACCCGCACCCGGGTTGTAGTCGATGTCCTCGAGGACGTCACCGACTGAAGCACGCGGCTGCAAGGGATGCGTGGAGATGAGTGGGGTCTACTGGGAACACTTTCCGCATCAGGCCGATATGGGCATACGTGGCGTCGGCCCGACCCGCGAGCGCGCCTTCGAGGAGGCGGCGCTGGCGATGACGGCGATCGTCACCGATCCGGAAAACGTGGCAGAGGACAGCGCGGTGACGATCAGTTGCGAAGCGCCGGATGACGAACTGCTGCTGGTCGATTGGCTTAATGCGCTGATTTTCGAAATGGCATCGCGCCACATGCTGTTCAGCCGCTTCGAGGTCAATCTAGACGGGCAGAATTTGAATGCCACGGCATGGGGCGAGGCGGTCGATGCGGAAAGGCATCAGCCGGCGGTCGAGATCAAGGGCGCGACCTATACCGAATTGAAAGTAGCCCAGCGCGATCATAGCGATTGGCTGGCGCAGTGCGTGGTGGACGTG
>JBAPWR010000532.1:0-5007 GCA_049283775.1 Thiobacillus sp. | reverse complement strand
ACTACCGCCACATCAAGACCATGCTCTACAGCCGGCCCGACCTGCTGCATCGCATCCTCGAGGTCACCACCCGCGCCGTCACCGACTACCTCAATGCGCAGATCGAGGCCGGCGCGCAGGCGGTGATGATTTTCGATTCCTGGGGTGGCAGCCTGACCCCGCACGCCTACCAGGAGTTTTCGCTTTCCTACATGCAGCGCATCGTCGCCGACCTGATCAAGGAGCGGGAAGGGCGCCGCGTGCCGAGCATCGTCTTCACCAAGGGCGGCGGCAACTGGCTTGAATCCATGGCTGCCATCGGCGCCGACGCGATCGGACTCGACTGGACCGTCGATATCGGCGAGGCGCGCCGCCGCGTCGAGGGCAAGGTGGCACTGCAGGGCAACCTCGATCCCTGCGCCCTGCATGGCACGCCGGAGAGCATCCGTGCCGAGGCCAGGCGCATCATCGACAGCTACGGCAACCATCCCGGCCATGTCTTCAACCTCGGCCACGGCATCTCGCAGTTCACCAACCCGGATAACGTCAGCGTGCTGGTCGAGGCGGTCCACAGTCGCAGCCGCGAGGTGCGCGCAGCGTAATCTTGGCTGCCGCTCAGTCCAGCGAACTTTTTCGCCGCAGTGCATCCAAGCTCAGTGTTCAATCAGTGGAAATTGCCATGAAACAGTTTTTGATCAGTCTGTTCGCCGTTTTCGTCGGTTTCGGTCTTCTCGCGCACGATGCCGAGGCCAAGCGCCTCGGCGGCAGCAAGTCCTTCGGCATGCAGCGCAGCGCCCCGGCCAAGCAGGATGCGGCGCCGGCGCCGCAGCGTCAGCCGACCGATACTGCCGCCACGACTGCGCCGCGCAAGAACTCCTGGATGGGCCCGGTCGCCGGCCTCGCCGCCGGCCTGGGTCTGGCCGCGCTGTTTAGCCACCTCGGACTGGGTGAGGAAATGGCCAGCTTCCTGATGCTGGCCCTGCTGGCGATGGCGGCCTTGATGCTGTTCCGCTTTTTCATGCGCCGCAACGCGCCTGCACCGGCGATGCAATATGCCGGCGCGCAGCCCGGCGCGATGAGGCAGGGAACACCCGCCTCTTTCGAGCCGTTCGGTGCCGCATCGGGCAGCGTCGATTCCCGCAGCTTTCCGCCCGGCTTCGATGCCGCAGCATTTGCGCGTGAAGCCAAGGTCAACTTCCTGCGCCTGCAAGCGGCCAACGACGCCGGCAACCTCGACGACCTGCGGGCCTTCACCACGCCCGAGGTATACGCCGAACTCAGCATGCAACTGGCCGAGCGTGGAGAAGCAGAAAGCAAGACCGACGTCGAGTGGCTTGATGCCGAGGTGCTGGCATGTGCCGACGAAGACAATCGCCATATCGTCAGCGTGCGCTTCAGCGGACAGATTCGCGAATCCGCGGATGGCGAAGCGGCTGCCTTCAACGAAATCTGGCATCTGAGCAAGCCTGCCAGCGGGCCCGGCGGCTGGGTGATTGCGGGAATCCAGCAGGGCTGAGTCTCCGGCATGGCTCGGAGGAGCCCGGCTTCGGTGCATTCCGGTGCATTCAATCGATCGATGCACGCAACAGCGGGTATAGAAGGATTGACTTATGCACAGTTTTAATGCGTTGGTAATTTTTATGTTACGCCCTCTTGACAGCAGACGGACAATTATAGCTTGTTGATTTTTAAGGAAATACTGGTTTGCCTGTTTTTTAGCCAGTAAGCGCCCCCCACGAATTCAAGCCCCGTGGGGGCAATAAACGCAAAAAACCCACACAATTATCCACAGGCTGCGTGGAAAACACCAAATAACCCTTATTCCCCATGTGCTTAGCGTGTCTTTCCAAGCACCTCGTCAAGAACAGGCGCTAAGATGGCGTCCGTTCTTCAGGTCGCGCTCGACACGCCGCTCAACCGGCTGTTCGATTACCGCCTGCCCGACGCCATGGCGGAGGTTCCGCCAGGAACCTTGGTCGAGGTGCCGTTCGGCCGCACCCGCCAGGTGGGAGTCGCTTTGTCGGTCAGCGACGCGGCCCAGGTCGCTCCGGAAAAGCTGCGCGAAGTCGTGCGAATTCTCGACGACCGACCCGCGCTGGCAGCCGAAATTCTCAGGCTTGCGCAGTTCTGCGCCCACTATTACCACCATCCATTGGGCGCCGTCCTGCTGGCTGCCTTGCCGCCACGACTGCGTGACCCGCGGCCATTCCGCGTCGCCGCACCGTGGCTGTGCCTGACCCAGGACGGTCGCGCCGCGCAGCCGCCGAGCCGGGCCCCCACCCAGCGCAAACTGTTGGATGACTTGCGTGAACAGGGCTGCCTGCATCGCGATAGCCTCCGCGAGCTCGGCCTGGTGCGCCCCGCCAGGATACTGCTCGACGCCGGCTGGGCCGGCTGGCAGAGTCACCCGGACATCGCGGTCGCGGTGGAACCATCCGCCAGCGCGCCGCAGCTGACAGCGGACCAGCAGAGCGCACTCGATGCGCTGGTTCCCGAACTGGGCCATTTCGCGGTGCATCTGCTGCACGGGGTGACCGGCAGCGGCAAGACCGAGCTGTATCTGCGCCTGATCGATCGCGTCCTGGAACGAGGGCAGCAGGCGCTGGTGCTGATCCCGGAAATCGCCCTGACGCCGCAGCTCGAGCAGCATTTTCGCCGCCGCTTTCCCGGCCGCCGCTTCGCCACGCTGCATAGCGGGTTGGGAGAAAAGGATCGCGCCGAAAACTGGCTGGCGGCGCCGGATTGCGATGTCCTGCTCGGCACCCGGCTGTCAGTGTTCGCGCCCTTGCCGCGACTCGGGCTGATCGTGGTGGACGAAGAGCACGACGGCTCGTTCAAGCAGCAGGAAGGCCTGCGCTACTCGGCCCGCGACGTCGCCATCTCACGCGGCAAGCAACGCGATGTCCCGGTCCTGCTCGGCTCGGCCACGCCGTCGCTGGAGAGCTACGCCCATGCGCTGGAGGGACGCTATCGGCTGATCGAACTGCAGCAGCGGGCAATCGCCAGCGCCCGCATGCCGACGGTCGAACTCGTCGACCTGCGCCACCTGCCGCAGGACAACGGCCTCACCCGCCCTGCGCTGCAGGCGCTGCAGGAAACCCTGGCACGCGGCGAGCAAAGCCTGGTCTTCCTCAACCGCCGCGGCTACGCGCCGGCACTTTACTGCCCGGGCTGCGGCTGGGTCTCACCCTGCCCGCGCTGCTCGGCACGGCTGGTGCTGCACCGCTCGTCGCACCGGCTGAAGTGCCACCACTGCGGATTCGAGACACGCATCCCCGCCGAATGCCCGAGCTGCGGCGACCCCGATCTGAAGGCGCTCGGCCAGGGCACCCAGCGACTCGAGGAAACGCTCGGCGCGCTGCTGCCCACGGCGCGCATCCGCCGCATCGATCGCGATACCATGCGCCCGCGCGCCTGGGCGGAGCTCGGCGAAGCCGTGCACGGCGGCGAGATTGACATCCTGGTCGGCACCCAGATGCTGGCCAAGGGCCACGATTTTCCCAACATGACGCTGGCGCTGATCCTCGACACCGACGGCGCGCTCTACAGCCCCGATTTTCGCGCTACCGAACGCCTGTTCGCCCAGTTGATGCAGGTGGCCGGACGTGCCGGGCGCGCCGACAAGCCGGGCCGGGTGCTGATCCAGACCGCCTTTCCCGAACATCCGCTGTTCCGCTTCCTGCAGCGCCACGATTACGCCGGCTATGCCCGCCAGCTTCTGGCCGAACGCCGCCAGCTGGATTTGCCGCCCTACACCCGCCAGGTGCTGCTGCGAGCGGAAGCGCCGAAGATGGAGGCCGCACTCGCCTTCCTGCGACAGGCCGTACGGCTCGCGCCAGAGCATCCCGATGTCAGTGCGTTCACCCCGGTGCCCGCGCCGATGGCACGGGTCGCCAACCTCGAGCGCGGCCAGCTGCTGGTCCAGTCCGCATCACGTCAGGCGCTGCAGGGTTTCGTCGCGGCGTGGCGCCCGCAACTCGAAGCCATCCGGCCGCGCGTGGCGCGCTGGTCGCTGGATGTCGACCCGCTGGCGTTTTGAAGCGTTGGACGCGGCGCTTATAATCGCGCTCTTGCCATTTTCAACAATGAGCCCTTCGACCGGGCTCAGGACAGGAGCGCGAGTCGAGCCGCCCTCCTTACAAACATGCCCAAAACTCACGCCTTGAAAGACCGGATCGCCCTGCTGCTCGGCGAGGCACTCGAGATCGTCGCACCCGACGCACCGGTCAGCCTCGAACTCGAGCGCCCGAAGAATCCTGCCCACGGCGACTATTCCAGCAACGCGGCAATGCAGCTGGCGCGACCGCTGAAACGCAATCCGCGCGAACTGGCGCAACTGATCCTCACCGAACTGCCCGCTTCGCCGCTGATCGCCAGGGCTGAAATCGCCGGCGCGGGCTTCATCAATTTCCACCTCACGCCCGCCGCCTGGCACGGCATCGTCCCGCAGATACGGGCAGCCGGCGCGCAGTTCGGCTGCGGTGACAGCGGACTCGGCCACAAGGTGCTGGTCGAGTTCGTTTCCGCCAACCCGACCGGTCCGTTGCACGTCGGCCACGGCCGCCAGGCTGCGCTCGGCGACGCCATCTGCAACCTGTATGCGTCGCAGGGCTGGGAGGTTTACCGCGAGTTCTACTACAACGACGCCGGGGTGCAGATCGCCACGCTCGCCAGCAGCGTGCAGGCGCGCGCCAGGGGGCTCAAGCCGGGCGACGCGGCATGGCCGGAAGCCGCCTACAACGGCGACTACATCGCCGATATCGCAGCGGACTTCCTGGCGAAGAAGACCGTCAAGTCGGACGATCGCCAATACACCGGCTCGGGCAACGTCGACGACCTGGAGTCGATCCGCCAGTTCGCCGTCGCCTACCTGCGCCACGAGCAGGATCTCGACCTCAAGGCCTTCGCGGTGCACTTCGACCACTATTATCTGGAGTCGAGCCTGTACACCAGCGGGCGTGTGGCGGCGACGGTGCAGAAGCTGGTCGACGCCGGCAAGACCTACGAGCAGGACGGCGCGCTGTGGCT
>JBAPWR010000531.1:0-2147 GCA_049283775.1 Thiobacillus sp. | reverse complement strand
CGGCCACGGTGGCCACCAGCACGGCAAAGGCAGCAACACCCGCGGCGGCCGCGATCACCGCCACCAGCCCGCCGCGACGGCGCAGCAGCGAGACAACACTGAACAGCCCGCCGATGCCGGCGACAAGGGCCGCGACGGCGAACATGCCGAGCCCGGCCTTCCAGGGCAGGATGCCGAACCTGGTCGCCGGGCCCGCAAGCAGCACCAGCGCGGCGGCGCCGATCGTTACGCGGGCAATCCGCCCTGTCCATTCTCTACGTGCTGTTGGCATGATCGATCCTTTGTGAAGGCGGGGCGTGGCACTGCATGGCAGGCCGTATCAGGGCGAATCGTGCATCCACATCCGACTACTTGCTCTCCCAGAGCTGCTGCACACGCGCATCCCTCCCGCAGCCCCTGCGGTAGTAGGCGTAGCGGATCGGGTTCTTCTTGTAGTAATCCTGATGGTATTCCTCGGCCGGATAAAAGGTTGTGGCGGCGATGATCTCGGTATGGATTTCCTTGAATTTTCCGCTGGCGAGCAAGGCATCGCGGCTGCTTTCCGCAATCCTGCGCTCTTCCGCGTTCTGCCAGTAGATGCCGCTGCGGTACTGGCTGCCGCTGTCGCAGAACTGCTTGTCCTTGACCGTCGGGTCAATGTGTCTCCAGAAGAACTCCACCAGTTGCGCATAGCTCACCTTGCCCGGCTCGTAGGTGACACGAACCGCCTCCGTGTGCCCGGTGCCGCCAGCACTGACCTGCTCGTAAGTCGGGTTCGATTTCTTTCCGGCCGTGTAACCGGATTCGGCACCGATGACGCCCGGCAGCTTCTCGAAATCGGCTTCGATGCACCAGAAGCAACCCCCGGCAAACAGTGCTGTCGCCGTGTTTTCCATCTTGACCGGCGCCGTTTCGGCGGCCACGGCACTGGCCGAAGCAACCAGGCCCAGCGTGCACAACACCGCGATACCAAGCCGCCGGATCATGTCCGCAACTCCGGGAGCGTGTCGGTGCGCGGTACGAACGACAGTGCAACGCCGTTGTTGCAGTAGCGTTTGCCGGTCGGCTTCGGGCCGTCGTTGAAGACGTGTCCTTGATGACCGCCGCAGCGGGCGCAGTGATACTCGGTGCGTGGATAGATCAAGCTGAAGTCGGTCCGGGTGGCTACCGCCCCGGGCAGAGGCTCCCAGAAGCTGGGCCAGCCGGTGCCGCTTTCGTACTTCGTTTTGCTGTCGAAGAGAGGCAGGAAGCAGGCAGCGCAGATATAGGTTCCATCGCGTTTTTCGTTGTTCAGCGGGCTTGTTCCCGGGCGCTCGGTATCTTCCTCGAACAGCACGCGATAAGCGGGCTGCGGCAGCAGGGCGGCCCATTCGGACTTTGACTTGACCAGTTGTACGGTCTTGCTCTTCTCGGCCATGGCCACTTGTGTCGTTGGAATGGGTAGCAGGAAGGTGGACAAGCCGCCGAGCCACTTCAGAGTCTGACGACGATTCATGATGTTCTCCATAAATGGGGCTGCCTGCAGCCAGTCCGCTCGACCGGCGCTGACACCCCGCGCCAGTGATCCGCCATGGGCAACGGTTACACCCTTCGGTGGTGTGAACCGGAGTTATATGCTCGGTCGTTCGAAAGGGGCCAGACTTCGGATCTGGCGGCTGCTCAGGAACGGGGGGACGTCGACCCGGCCGAGGCTGTCATGGGACCGCTCACTGGTACAGCAGACTCTACTCCCGTCCGGGACCGACTTCTTGCACGCAGGTTTCTCACCAGGAGCGCTCGAATATCAGGCCGATGATGGGAAATGGTTCCCCTTCGTCCGCGACAATTACGCCCCGCCGCGGGTCGAACTCCTGCGAACCACCGCCTGGGCCGCCATAGACGTTGATCACGTCCAGGAACGCGACAAGGTCCACCGGGCCGAGTGTACGCCGGTAATCAACCCGGATATTGAGCGAGTGATAGTCATCAAGCCGAAGCGCGTTCCGCTGCGTCAGTTCCTTCGAGTAGCGCAGCGGCTGTCCTGGTCCCAGCACGTCACTATTGATGATGAAGTCGTCCGTGGGTCGACCGGTCGCCCATTTCCAGCGTGCACCGACCTTCCAGCGTTCGCTGATCTCCCAGCAGCCGCCGATGGAGAAGAAGTGCTCGCGATTGAAATCCGCGTCATA
>JBAPWR010000530.1:0-8347 GCA_049283775.1 Thiobacillus sp. | reverse complement strand
AGCTCGGTGAGCGCCTTCTGCAACACCTCTCCGGCCGGCCAATTCAAGGATTGCGGATGTGCCTCGATCCAGGCCGCCAACTCCGCCGGAGCCCTCTGCTTGTCGCCGGCATCGAGACAGAATGCCTGCTTGCCCCTGGTGAAGTGGTGGGAGGCTTCCATGTAGCCGTCGAGATAACTGCGGCACATGACCGAAAGCATCTTTACCGTGTCCGCACTTTTGCACATGCGCAGGATCACGCTGCCGTTCTTGCCGTGCGCATCGCTGGCATGAACAGGCGCCAGCGCCAACAGCGCAGCGCAAACAGACAGGGTGACTGGCAGGAAACGGGAGATCTCGAATGAACGCATACAGGACAATCGAATCAATGGCACAGCGCAAAGTGTCCCGGGCCTGAAAGCAGAGGTCAATCGGCAACCCTTGCAGCAGGCGAGGATCTCAATGATCGTGGCGAACAAGTCGACCAATGGACAGCCGCTTCGAAAAGCGGCCGCCCGGCAGCGATCAGCCCAACAAGCCCCGGAAGAACAGCCGGATGCTGTCCCAGATGCGGCGGAAGAAGCCGCCCTGCTCGACCGCTTCCAGCGCCACCAGCGGGGCCTGCATCACCACCTTGCCATCGGCGCCGAGCAGTTCGACTTGTCCCAGCGCCGCCCCGGCGGCGACGGGCGCGATCCGGTCGCCATCGCTCAGCACGATGCGCGTCTGGTATTCGTCGCCTGCACGCTTCGGCAGCGCAGCGGCGAAGTCTTCCGCGACGCCGGCCCTGACGGTGCGTGCAGCGCCCTTCCAGACGTCGACGCTCTGCACCGTCTCGCCCTTTGTAAAAAAGGTCTTGCTGTCGAAGAAGTTGAAACCGTAGCCGAGCAGCTTGGCGGTCTCGGTGGCCCGTGCCGCTTCACTGTCGGTGCCGAATACCACGGCGATGAGGCGCTGGCCGTCGCGCTCAGCCGAGGCGACCAGGCAATAGCCCGCTTCTTCAGTATGGCCGGTCTTCAGGCCATCGACGCTTGGATCACGCCACAGCAGCAGGTTGCGGTTGGGCTGCTTGATGTCATTCCAGACGAATTCCTTTTCGGCATACATCGCGTAATGAGTGGGGTCTTCGCGGATGATGGCGCGTGCCAGCCTGGCCATGTCGAGCGCGCTCGAATAATGGCCTTCGGCCGGCCAGCCGGTGGCGTTGACGAAATTCGTGTCGGTGAGTCCGAGCCGATTCGCTTCCTGGTTCATCATCGCGGCGAAGGTTTCCTCGCCGCCGGCGATATGCTCGGCCAGCGCGATGCTGGCGTCATTGCCGGATTGCACAATGATGCCGCGCAACAGGTCGCTGACCGCGACCTGGTTGCCGACCATGACGAACATCTTCGAGCCGCCCATGCGCCAGGCCTTCTCGCTGATGTTGACGAGATCATCTTCCTTGATGCGGCCACGCTGGAGTTCCAGCGCCGCGACGTGCGCGGTCATCAGCTTGGTCAGGCTGGCAGGAGGCAGGCGCTGGTTGCCCAGCTGATCGACCAGCACGCTGCCGCTGGCGCCGTCCATCAGCACCCAGGATTTGGCGGCCAGCTGAGGCGGCGGGGGAACGGTGGCGGCGACCACGGCAGTCGTCGTGCCTAAAAGTAATACGAGTCCGTGCAGGATATTGCGGAGTGTCATGGTCATGTCTTTGAATCGAAACTGCGTGAATTGAAACCGGCGAAGGCGCGACATGCGCAGGGGCGAGGATAACATCGTCGCGCCCCGCACGGCAGCCTGTCGGCCCTCGCCTGTTAAACTCGCGCCATCACGATTCCTGCCCGGCACGCGTATGGCTTCGCACAGCACCCACCGACTCACCCGCCAGATCGTCATCGCGATGCTCGCGGGTATCGTGCTCGGCGTCGCACTCAACCTGCTGGGTGAGGTCCTCTGGATACGGACCTTTGTTCTGGACGGGCTGCTGCAGGTGGTCGGTTCGGTTTTCGTCGCTGCGCTGAAGATGATGGTGGTGCCGCTGGTTTTCGTGTCGCTGGTGGTCGGGGTCACCGCGCTGTCAAGCCTGAGTGCGCTCGGCCGCATCGGTGCCAAGGCGCTGGCGCTGTACCTGGCGACCACGGCAATCGCGGTGACGATCGCGCTGACGCTTGCCGGAGTGGTCGGGCCAGGCAAGGGCTTCGATGCCGGTGAGACCACCGCCGCCTTCAGCGGCAAGGAAGCGCCGCCGTTCACCCAGGTGCTGATCGACATGGTGCCGACCAATCCGGTGGCGGCGATGGCCGAAGGCAACATGCTGCAGGTCATCGTCTTCGCGCTGCTGTTCGGCATCGCGGTGACGATGTCGGGTACCCGCGGCAAGCACGTGCTCAACTTCTTCAACGATCTCGACACGGTGATCATGCACATGGTCGAGTGGATCATGCGGCTCGCGCCCTACGGCGTGTTCGCCCTGATCACCCGCACTTTCGCCACCCAGGGGCTGGACCTGCTGCTGCCGCTGGCGGCCTACTTCCTCACCCTCACTGCCGCGCTGGCAATCCAGCTGTTCGGCACCTATCCGATGCTGCTGCGCCTGCTGGCCTCGCTCAACCCGATCACCTTTTTGAAGAAGATGCGCGACCCGGCGGCATTCGCGTTTTCCACCGCCAGTTCCGGCGCGACCATCCCGGTCACGCTGCATACGGTGGAAAAGAAAATGGGCGTAAACAACAGCGTCGCCTCGTTCAGCGTACCGCTCGGCGCCACCATCAACATGGACGGCACCGCGATGATGCAGGGCGTCGCCACGGTGTTCATCGCCAACGTCTACGGCATCGACCTGTCGCTCACAGATTTCCTCATGGTGGTGCTGACCGCCACCCTGGCCTCGGTCGGCACTGCGGCCATTCCCTCGGTCGGTCTGGTGACGCTGACCATGGTGCTGGGCCAGGTCGGCCTGCCGGTCGAAGGCATCGCCCTGATCATCGGCGTCGACCGCCTGCTCGACATGATGCGCACCACGGTCAACGTCACCGGCGACTGCGCGATCAGCTGCATCGTCGCCAAGAGCGAAAACGCGCTCGACCAGGCGGTGTTCGACGACCCCGCGGCGGGTTCGGTCGAGGATGCCACCCGACACACCCTTCCCACCTCTCCGGCCAACTGAATCATGCTTTATCCATTGCTGCGCCCCGCGCTGTTCAGCCTCGACCCCGAGGACGCGCACCGCTTCACCCTCGCCAGCCTCGACGCTGCGCACAAGCTGGGGCTGTTGAGTCTGTTGCCACGAGCGACCGGCAAGCCGGTCCAGGTGATGGGCATCGAGTTTCCCAACGCGGTAGGACTCGCCGCCGGCATGGACAAGGACGGCGCACACATCGATGCCCTGGCCGCGCTGGGCTTCGGTTTCATCGAGATCGGCACGGTCACGCCGCGCCCGCAACCCGGCAACCCGAAGCCGCGATTGTTCCGCCTGCCTGCGGCTGAAGCCATCATCAACCGCATGGGCTTCAACAACCTCGGCGTCGACAACCTGGTGAAGAACGTCGCGGCCAGTGGATACCGAGGCGTGCTTGGGATCAACATCGGCAAGAACAAGGACACCCCGAACGAGCAGGCGATAGACGACTATCTCGCCTGTCTCGACAAGGTCTACACCCTCGCCAGCTATGTGACGGTGAACATTTCCTCGCCCAACACCCAGGGCCTGCGCGAATTGCAGAAGGACGAGGCGCTCGACGCATTGCTGTCGGCGATCAAGCTCAGGCAGTCGGAGCTGGCGCAGCAGCACGGCAAGTATGTGCCGATCGCGCTGAAGATCGCGCCCGACCTCGACGACGCGCAGATCGCCGCGATCGCCGCGCTGTTGATGATGCACCGCCTCGACGCGGTGATCGCCACCAACACCACAATCGCGCGCGATGCCGTCGCCGGCCTGCCGAATGCGGATGAAGCCGGCGGACTGTCGGGGGCGCCGGTACGCGAAGGGTCGACGCGAGTGATCCGCGCGTTGGCGCACCACCTCGAGGGTGAAGTGCCGATCATCGGCGTCGGCGGCATCCTCTCGGGCGCAGACGCACAGGAAAAGATCGACGCCGGCGCATCGCTGGTGCAGCTGTATTCCGGGCTGATCTACAAGGGACCGGAACTGGTGCGGGAGTGCGTCGCGCGACTTGCCTAGCATCCCTGCGCAAACGCGACCGGGTGCCGTATCTGTTCGGACCGCGGCGCATAAAAAACCCCTTCCGGCTTAGACCGGCAGGGGTTCGGTGGCACGGGGGCCGTTCAGCCCCGGTCGGACATCCTGCTTAACGCGGCTTGTGGCCCTTGCGCTGTTTGCTGATCGCCATGGTCTTGTCATTGCCGGTGCTGGAATGCTGCACGTTGACGAACAGGGTGTGCGGATCCTTGCCGAAGTAGATGCCTGTACCTTCGGCCGGCTTGTCCTTCAGTGAAGCGAACAGATAGACGCCATCGCGGTAGCCGTCCTTGTTGGCATCCCTGGAGCGCGGGTCGTACACCCAGATGTCGCTGTAGTCGTTGTCCTCGACGATCCACAGCTTGCCGTCCGGACCATTGGCCAGGTTGTCGGCCTTGGCGAAGCCGGTGGTGGCGGTTGCATGGTTCTCGAACGGCGTGTTCTTGCCGGAAGCCACGACATACTCGGCGGAAGGCTTGTCACCCAGTGCGACGGCCAGCACGGCACCGACGTTGAAACCGGCTGCGTTCTTGCCGCTGGTGTTGGCGGGATCGTCGACGTCTTCGCAGGTCAGCGCCACGTACAGGGTGCTGGCGATGCGCTCGATGTCCTCCGGGCGGCAGTACTCGGTGGCGCCGACGGCAGCAGCGGCGGCGTTTGCAAGAATCTGAGCCTGGGTCATGTCGAGTGCGACCCACTCGGCTTCACCGGTCTTGGCGCCATTCTTCACTTTCAACGCATACAACTGGCCGCTGGAAAGATCGCCGTAGTTTTCCGGAACGAATTTGTAGATCGCGCCCTTGCGGTTTTCGTCGATGACGTAGACGTTGCCTTCCGCATCCATCTCGAGGCCTTCGTGGGCTAGCGCACCGAGCATCGGGCGCACGGTAACCCTTTCGGCGGACATCGGATCATGCTTGTCGAGCTCGAGCTCGTATACCAGGCCGGCTTTTGCTTGCGGCGCATCCGGGTCGGAACGAAGAGATACGCCGACTTCTTCTGCGAAGAGGACCGTCCGCCACGGCGTCCAGACGATGCCATCGAGCGCTTCCCAGTCGGAACGCCCCACCAGCTCCTTCGAGATACCGGTCTTCAGATCGACCACCGACACAGCGCCGCCGCTGCCGCCGTCGATGCGGGCGGAATTGCCGTCGTCACCGATGGCCCCGCCGCGCACTTCATGGGTGCGGTACATGTAGCGGCCGGCCTGCTTGCCGGTCTCGTTGACGGTATTCATGTCGTGCCAGTCGTTGGTGACATAGATGTCGAGGTCGTTTTCGTCGGAGACGATGGACTGAACGTAGCCTTCGGGGATGACCCAGGGCTCGCTGTTGAGGACGTCGGGATCGGAGGTCACTTCAGCGTAGGCGGAAGCGGCGATGGGCTTGAAGGACATCGGGCCGTTGACGACGGAACCGGCATGGACATTGGCCGCGAAGGCTGCGACCAGGGTCAGGGCAAGGGTGGACTTCTTCATTCAGAACTCTCCTGGAACATGGATTGGTATAAGCACGACGGCATGGCTATGCCGTGCCGTGCATTGTTCCCGGAGAGTGTTTCGGAACCGTGAAGCTTTGATGAAGTTGCCTGATCGGGTCGGCAGCGGTCATTTGCCGACCGCCGCTCATGCCGACTGGCGCGCGCGCAGCACCTTGATCTGGAACAGGGTGTTGCGCTCGTCTTCCTCCAGCGCGGCGCGAATGTGCTGCACCGTCGCCTGATAGCGCGGGATGATGTTGTACTTCAGCGCGTTGACCCGCTTCTGCGTCTTGCGGCTCGCGGCCAGCAGGCGCCACAGGGCGTTTTCCGCCTCGCCCAGCCGCGCCAGCGTTACCGTCAGTTCGCGCAGCCGCAGCCGGGCCTCGTCGAAGCTGACGTCGGTCCACATCAGGCCGACCGGCTGCAGCGGCAGCGACTCGGCCGAGACGCTGGGGTATTCGACGCCGACGCTGGAGCGCGCCACCACCCTGACCGCCACCGCCGGCTTCAGTCCCACCGAGGCCTGGCGCAGCATCTGCTCGCCCATGCGCATCTGCACGATACCGAGCCAGTGATAGGCCTCGGCCAGTTCCTTGAGGGTCTGCGCGCGCAACTCGCGGTACTGGGCCAGGCGCTCGTACACCAGCCGGGTCAGCAGATCGCGCTTCTTCTCCAGCATCTGTCGACCCTGCTCGAGAAAGCGCACCTGGCGGCCGACCTGCAGCAGCGCGCTCTTGGTGGGCGGAACGGACAGGCGCTTTTTCATGGCTTCGAAGGCGTGAACGGTGAAGGGTGAAGGGTGAAGGGTGACAGCCCGTGGAGCCACCCTTCACCCTTGAGCACGCAGCGCGCTCCCTTCCCCCTTGAGTGCGCAGCGCGGACGCCTCCCCCCTTCACGCTTCTGATCCCTTGTGATACTTGGCCAACTCGTCCTCGCTCAGGCGAATGAGCGAATCCGCCGGCAGCATCGACAGCAGGTCCCAGGCGAGACTGAGGGTCTCGAACACGCTGCGGTCCTCGTCCTCGCCCTGGCCGATGAAGCTCCGCTCGAAAGCCTCGGCAAATTGAAGGTAACGGCGGTCGGCGTCACTCAGCTCCTCGGCGCCGATGATCGCCGCCAGGCCGCGCACTTCCAGCGCCTTGGCATAGCTGGCGAATAGCTGGCTGGCGACGTGGGGGTGGTCCTCGCGGGTGAAGTTCTTGCCGATGCCGTCCTTCATCAATCTTGAAAGGGACGGCAGCACGGTGACCGGCGGATACACGCCCTGGTTGGCCAGATCGCGCCCGAGCACGATCTGGCCTTCGGTGATATAGCCGGTGAGGTCGGGGATCGGGTGGGTGATGTCGTCGGACGGCATCGACAGCACCGGAATCATGGTGATCGAGCCGCGACGGTTCTTGATCCGTCCGGCACGTTCGTAAATCTCGGCGAGGTCGGAATAGAGATAGCCGGGATAGCCCTTGCGCGCCGGCACGTCGCCGCGCAGCACCGCGACTTCGCGCAAGGCTTCTGCATAGGCGGTCATGTCGGTCATCACTACCAGCACGTGGTAGTCGAGGTCGAAGGCCAGGTATTCGGCGGCGGTAAGCGCGGCGCGCGGCGTCAGCAGGCGCTCGATCACCGGCTCGTCGGCGAGATTGAGGAACATCACCACCTTGTTGAGCACCCCGCTTTCCTCGAAGCTTTCCTGGAAGAAGCGCGCGTCGGAATGGGAGGCGCCGAAAGCCGCGAACACCACCACGAACTCGGCGGCTTCCTCGCCCAACAGCTTGGCCTGGCGCACGATCTGCGCCGCCACCCGGTTGTGCGGCAGGCCGCCGCCGGAAAAGATCGGCAGCTTTTGCCCACGCGTCAGCGAGTTCATGCCGTCGATGGCGGAAATCCCGGTCTGGATGAATTCGCGCGGATAGGCACGTGCCGCGGGATTGAGCGGCTCGCCGTTGACGTCGCGACGGTCGGCGGAAATGATCGGCGGACGGCCGTCGCGCGGCAGTCCGGCGCCATTGAACACGCGGCCGAGGATGTCGCGCGACAGCGGCAGCTTGAAAGGCTCGTCGAGAAAACGTACCCAGGTGCGTTCGAGATCGAGTTCGTCGGTACCTTCGAACACCTCCACCAGCACCGCATCGTCGGAGGCGCGGATCACCAGTCCGGAACGCAAACGCCCGGCGTGGTCCTGCAGTTGCACCCGTGAGCCCGCTGCCACGCCGGGCACGCCGCCCATGACGACGAGGCCGCCCTGGGCGGAAGTGGCAGTGCGGAATTCGATGTTCTTCATGGCGTGGCCTCCCGCGAAGCAGAGTGGGCGGCTGTCATTTCATATTCCTGCAGCAGCGGTTCGAACGCGTCGGGAATAGTCGCGATTTTCGCTTTCAGCGCGGCAATGTCATCCGACTTGTGCTGACTCTTCCAGCGCCGCGCCTGCGCCAGCAGCGGCATCTGGATCAGGCGCCGCGCCGACGCGCCGAGCTTCACCAATTTCAGGCCCTGGCGGTGGATTTCCAGCAGCGCGGCCAGCAGCGCGTACTGCTTTTCGGGCGAAGCGAAGCTATCGACCTCGTCGATGGCCGATTGCTGCAGCAGGCCCTCCTTGATCAGGCCGGCGGCTTCCAGGGTCCAGCGCTGTTCGGATGACAGCGCCTCGACGCCGACCAGGTTGACGATGCGCTGCAGCTCCTCGGACGCGGCAAGCAGGTCGAGCGCCTCGGCAC
>JBAPWR010000529.1:0-5049 GCA_049283775.1 Thiobacillus sp. | reverse complement strand
CCCTTGATGGCCTCGCGACTGCCGAGTTCCATCTCGATATGCAGATCGTCAGGATTGACCCCGTTGTCCCTGAAGAATTCGTCGATGACCTCGCGCGTGCCCGAACCATGCTCACGCGAAACATAGGGCTGTTCGGCGATGTCCTTGGCGTTAACGCTGCTGCGGTTGGCCAGCACATGGGCGGGGGTACAGATCATCACCAACTCGTCTTCGCAACAAGCAACCGTGTTGAGGTTGGCATTGTGCGAAGGCGCCTCGATCAGCCCGACATCGAGCGAATGCTCGGCCACCTTGGAGGCGATGGTTTCCGAGTTGGCCACCGTCAAGCGTGCCTGCACCTGCGGGAAGCGATTCTTGAATTCTCCGAGGATCCGCGGCAACTGATATTCGGCGATCGTGGTTGAAGCGCCAATCATCAACGGCCCGGTCACCTGGCCGGTCAATTCGCCGACACGCGCCTCCATCTCGCCGGTGAGTGCCAGAATGCGATCGGCGTACCCCAGCACCAGCTCTCCGGTCGGAGTCAGGGAAATTCTGCCGTGGCTGCGTTCGAACAAGCGGGTATTGAAATGCTCTTCCAGCTGCTTGACCTGAAAGGTCACAGCAGGTTGAGTCATGTAGAGAATATCCGCCGCTTTGGTGAAACTGAGCTGTTTGGCTACGGTGTAAAATACTTGCAGTCTGCGGTCGGCCATCAAATGCCTCCGGGTCAATAAAAAATTTTATTCAACCATAAACCCGCCTGTGTTCAAACATCCGCGTCACCAAGCCATTGTAATTTCGGGTATTTCTTCTTCGAAAACAATGGACATCGCGGTCCTGTTCCGCAAGCCCCAGCCGGCATCCTGATTTGAATCGCGGGTTCTACACCATCCTGCTGGCACAGTTTCTGTCCGCACTGGCTGACAACGCCCTGTTGTTCGCTGCCATTGGCCTGCTGCAGTTTTCCGCTGCGCCCGAGTGGCATTCGCCGCTGCTGCAAACCGTCTTCGTCATCGCCTATATCGTGCTGGCCCCATTGGTAGGGCCTTTTGCCGACGCCCTGCCCAAGGGACGGGTCATGCTTATCGCCAATACGGTCAAATTCGCTGGCTGCCTGGTGATGCTGGCGGGATTGCACCCGCTGATCGCCTACGCAGTCGTCGGAGTGGGTGCCGCCATGTACTCGCCAGCCAAGTACGGCATCCTCACCGAATTGCTGCCACCGTCAAAATTGGTGCTCGCCAACAGTTGGATGGAAGGCACGACAGTGGCGGCGATCGTGCTTGGTGCCATCATTGGCGGCGCACTGATCAATCCCCTGCTGGCGAGCAGCATTTTGCAGAATCTCGGCATGGATGGATTCGTCATCGCACCCAAATTCGCCATCATTGCCATCACCAGCCTGTATCTGGGCGCCGCCTTCGTCAATCTGTTCATCCCGCGCCTGCCGATCGACCACAAGCTGCCGAGCACCTCGCCGCTCTTCATCCTGCATGATTTCCGGCACAGCTTCGTGCTGCTGTGGCGCGACCCGCTCGGTCAGGTTTCGCTGGCCGTGACCACGCTGTTCTGGGGAGTGGGGGCAACCCTGCGCCTGCTGATCATCGCCTGGGCCGCCCTGAATCTGAAATACGGACTGGATCAGGCCACCCAACTGACCGCCGCCACGGCCTTCGGCATCGCCATCGGTTCCATACTGGCAGGCAAATTCGTTCGCCTCGAACGCGCGGTCAGCGTCCTGCCGACCGGCATCGTGCTCGGATTCGTGCCGATCGCGCTGATCTGGGTGGAAAGCCTTGTCCCGGCGATGCTGCTGCTACTGCTGGCGGGAGCGCTGGCGGGTTACTTCGTCGTGCCGATGAACGCCCTGCTGCAGCATCGCGGCCATCTGCTGATGGGCGCCGGCCATTCGATCGCCCAGCAGAATTTCAACGAGAACATCAGCATTCTGCTTCTCAGCGCAGCCTATGCGCTGATGATGCGGGCCGACTGGCATATCTACAGCATCATCTGGGTTTTCGGGCTTTTCATCAGCAGCGTGATGACGCTGATCTGGCTACGCCATCGAAACGACGTGGTGCACTGAGACGCTCAGTTGCCTGAAGCAGGTAGCAGATCGTCCAGTTCGCCATCCATGTGCAGTTCGGTGAGTTCCGTGAATCCGCCGATATGCTTACCGTCAATGACGATCTGCGGTACCGTGCGGGCACCGTTGGTAGCGACGACGAACTCCTGCATCGCAACGCGGTCGAGGTCGATGCGGATTTCGTCGTAGCCGACTCCCCACCTCTCGAGCAGGGACTTGGTCTTGACGCAGATCGGGCAAGTGCCGGTGCTGTATACCTTGACGCGGTTCATGGGCGGGATTCCTGTGTTTTATTGAAGACCGAGGACGTCGCGCATGTCGTACAGACCGGGCTCCCTGCCCTGCAGCCACTTGGCGGCACGCAGCGCTCCCTGAGCGAAGGTGGCCCGGCTGCTGGCCTTGTGGGTCAATTCGACGCGCTCGCCGGTGCCGGCAAACATCAGGGTGTGGTCGCCGACGATGTCACCACCGCGCACGGTGGCAAAACCGATGGTACGTGGATCGCGTTCTCCGGTTACGCCCTCGCGGCCATAAACGGCGCATTGCGCGAGGTCGCGATCAAGCGCACGGGCCACGGCTTGTCCGAGGCCGAGCGCGGTGCCGGAAGGCGCATCGACCTTGTGACGGTGATGCGCCTCGATGATTTCGATGTCGTAGCCATCCTGCAGGACCTGGGCAGCGAGCTCGGCGAGCTTCATCAGCAGGTTGACTCCGACGCTCATGTTGGGCGCGAAAACCACCGGGATGGTCCCCGCCGCGTCGCGGATGCGCGCCTTGCCCGCATCGTCGAAACCGGTGGTGCCTATCACCAGGGGCACGCCCGCTGCCACGCAGGCATCGAGATAGCCGAAGGTCGCCTCGGGACGAGTGAAATCGATCAGCACCTGCGACGCAATCAAGGCTGCTGGAACCTGGTCGGACACCGCAACCCCCGATACCACGCCATAGACCACCCCGGCATCCTGGCCGAGCAGCGGGCTGGATGGGCGATCCAGCGCGGCACCCAGGACACTGTTTTCATCTGCTGCGACCGCTTCGAGCAACGCACGGCCCATGCGTCCGCTGACACCGGCAATGGCAATGCGAATGCTCATGATTTCCTGCCTCGCAGGATCGACAACACCCGTTCCTCGATGATCAGCCAGCGTCCGTCGCGCTCTACCATGCGCAATTGCTTGCGCACTGCATCCTGATAAGTGTCGGATCGATAGTATTGATTGAAGGTGACGACTGATGTTCCATCTGCGCCTGCCTCGATCACTGGCGACTCGATTTTGACTTCGATCGATTTCGCCAGCCCCATCAGCAGCCGACGACGCTTTTCCCACTCTGCGCGGCTCCCGCCGCCCGAAGGAACGAAGTCCTCGGCATAAAGTGAGAAGTAGGCATCTTCGTCGCGCGCGCTCCAGCTCGCGGCCCAGGTTTCCAGCACAGCCAGCACCGCTTGCTCCTTGCTGGCCGCGGCAGACGGAGCGGATTCCGGCAAGCCGGAGGCGGTTCCCGGCTCGATCTGTTCGATATCCTGCTCGCGTCGCAAAGCGGGTTCGCTCGCCGCTTGCGTACCGGTTTCGGTCTGTTCGGCAGCCACGGTGGTCTGGGCCGGGGGGACGCTACCCGTTTCCGCCTCCGCTCGAGCAGTCGCCTGGGCGCCGTCAGATGCGGAAGGAGGCGGCGCCAGGTCTGGCTCCTGCTCAACTACCGGGAGATCGCCCTCGATCCGCGCCAGCAGGTCGCCTTCGAAGAACAGCGAGACACGCTTTTGCTCGTCCAGTCTTCCCGCCTTGTGGAAAACGTAGACATAGTCCCAGCGGTCGTCGCGGAACGGATCGACAATCAGCGGCGTGCCGAGCAGAAAGCGAACCTGTGAACGACTCAGGCCGGGCTTCAGGCGGGCGAGGTTATCCGGATCGAGCGCGTTGCCCTGCTGAACATCGATGCGATGGGGGCCGATCTTGAAGTTGGAACAGCCCGCCAGCAGGCTCACAAGCAAAACGGGAAGCAACAGGTAAGGCGACATAGCCAGCGAGCCAGGAGGGTCGGAACGGTAAAAAAACGTATCATAACGTATTCACGTTCTCATTCTGGAGCCCGCATTGAGCAGCCCTTCCGATCTAAAAAGCATCGGTCTCAAGGCCACCCTGCCACGACTGAAAATTCTCGACCTGTTCGAGCAGAGCGACAAGCGTCACATGACGGCGGAAGAGGTTTACCGGCTGCTGTCAGACGAAGGTCAGGATATCGGACTGGCCACCGTGTACCGGGTACTGACCCAGTTCGAGCAGGCGGGCCTGCTCATCCGTCACCACTTCGACAGCGACAAGGCGGTTTTCGAACTCAACGAAGGTGAACATCACGATCATCTGGTATGCCTGCAATGCGGCAAGGTGGAAGAATTCTTCGACAGCGAAATTGAGAAGCGACAGAACCGCATCGCCAAGGAACGCGGCTTCGCCATCCGCGATCATTCATTGCAGATCTATGCCGACTGCATCAAGGAAGACTGTCCCAACCGCAAATCTGCCGAAGCCGGCGCTCGTCACCGCCCGTAAGGCGCAAGCGCAGCGCACAACGCCTCCACCCCATCGAGCAGGCGCGGCGTGGGACGATGCAGAAGATCGGCGTCCACCCGCACGAAGCCATTGTTCCTGACTGCAGGCAGCGCGGCGAAGCGCTGCCACTGTTGCAACAGCCCGGGCGCGTCACTGCCGCCGACCACCACCTCGGGCGCCCGCAGCAGAACCGCCTCCCGCGACACCACCGGCGAAGCGCTCTCGATGTCGTCGAACACGTTGCGTCCTCCGCACAGCGCCAGTGCTTCGCTGATCCAGTGGCTGCCGCCGACCGTCATCAGCGGTCGGTCCCAAACCTGATAGAAAACCGCCAGCGGGGTGTCGCGGCGGGGATGACCGAGCCTCATTGCCCGCAGCCGGAGCGAAAACCGTTCCGCCACCGCCTCGCCATCCTCAGCATGTCCTGTGGCC
>JBAPWR010000528.1:0-5844 GCA_049283775.1 Thiobacillus sp. | reverse complement strand
GCGCCTGTTCGAGGCTGCCCCAGTTGACGCCGATACGCACCGGCTTGTCATAGCGGCAAGCCACCTCGATCAGCGTGGCGAACTGCTCGTCGCGCTTGTTGCCGCGCCCGAGGTTGCCTGGATTGATCCTCAGCTTGGCCAACGCCTGGGCGCATTCCGGTACCTGGGTCAGCAGCTTGTGGCCGTTGTAGTGGAAGTCACCCACCAGCGGAACCCGGCATCCCAGCACGTCGAGGCGTTCGCGGATCAGCGGCACCGCGGCGGCCGCTTCCAGGGTATTGACGGTCAGGCGCACCAGCTCGGAGCCGGCATCGGCAAGCTGCTGGACCTGGCGCACGGTGGCGCTGACGTCGACGGTATCGGTATTGGTCATCGACTGCACCACTATCGGTGCATCGCTGCCGACCAGTACATTGCCGACCCGCACCTGGCGCGTCGTACGGCGGGAAATGGCTGACTGCATCATTCTTCCAGGGTGAAACGGGCAACCGTGACTTCGATGAAGGGCTCGAGGTCGATCGGGCGCCCATTGTAGGTCATGCGCACCTGTGCGGCATTGCCGACGACCAGATCGAAGGGGGGTCGACCCGTCACTTCGACCTGGCTCCCTGGCGTATTCAGCTGGCGGTGCACCATGCGTCCACTGGCATCACGGATTTCAACCCAGGATTCGTCACCGAATTCGAAATTGAGTACACCTGCAGGTGATGAAGACTCGGCATTCGCAGCTGCAGCAGCCGCTTGCTCAGCGGCCGCCACGGCTGTGGCCGCTTTCGCGGGCTCAGCCGGAGGCGCAGGCGGAGCGGCAGGCTCGGCGGCGCTGTCCATGGCCGGAGGCAAAATGGCAGGCTCGGCGGTCAACGCCGGCGACGCCGGCACCGTCTGCGCTTCATCTTCTCCGCTATCGCTGTTGAGCCAGAGATACAAACCGATCGGCACGGCGACTGCCACGACCAGACCCAGCATCAGCAGGATCAGCCACGGGGAGCTCAGCCAGGAACGCGGCGGCGGCGACGGCGGCTGGGTCACGACCCGGGTATCGGAACTGTCTCCGGCCATCCGCGCAAGCAGTGCCTCGGGCGGAAGGTCGAGCAGCTTGGCGTAGTTGCGCACGAATCCGCGGGCAAACACCGGCTGTCCCAGGCTGGCGAAATCATCGGCTTCGATGGCATCGACCTGGCGCAACATCAGGCGTAGCCGGGTTGCCACCTCCTCCACGCTCAGGCCCTGCGCCTCGCGTGCCTCGCGCAGCGTCTGCCCGATGGAGCGCAACTGATCGCTCATTCGTACTGGCCTGCCAGCAGCAGCTGCGCCTCGGGTGACCTCGGGAAATTCTTGCGCAACTGCAATCCGTATGCTGCCTCCTGGCTGCGGTCGCCGAGCTTGCGCTCAAGGCGCACACCGAGCCACAGGCTTTCGGCACTGGCCGGCGCCAGTTCAGCGTAGCGCAGCAGATTGCCGCGCGCCTCCGCCAGCCTGCCCTGGCGGAACTGCAGTCCGGCCAGCTTGAGGATGACATTGGGATTGTCAGGCCGCAGCTTCAGCGACTTCAGCAGATTGGTCTCGGCCAACGCCAGGTCACCCTTGCGCTCGGCGCACATGCCGGCATTCGCGATCGCCTGTTCGGGCATGGCGTAAAGCGGATTGCGCAAGGCCAGCTGAAAATGCGACAGGCCCTCGTCATAACGCCCGCGGGTGCAGAGAAACCAGCCGAAGTTGTTGTGGGCGATCGAATCCCTGGGGTCGAGCTCGATGGCGCGGCGGAAATATTCCTCGGCAAGCGCATCCTCGGCGAGTTCCATGTACACCAGGCCATAGACGTTGTACGCAGGGCCGAAGCGGCTGTCCGCGGTCACCGCCTTGCGCAACTCTTCCAGGGCGATCTTGTATTGGGCGCGTTCGAAGTAGGCGCCGGCGAGTTCGGTAAACAGTCGGGCCCGTTGCTGTGCGTCCGTATCCGGGGCCTTGCTGTCGACACCTGCGTCGTCGGGCGTTGCGGCGCAGCCCGCGAGCAATCCAGAAGCCGCCAGCACCAGCACTTTAAGAATCTTCACGCCGCCTCCCTGTTGAGTCGCTTCATCACCCGCCCGCTGCGGTCCGCCACCTTGCCGGCCAACTGGCCGCAGGCGGCATCGATGTCGTCGCCGCGCGTCTTGCGCGTGGTCACCACATACCCCGCTTCCTGCAGTATTTCGCGAAACACCCGCATCGCCTCGACGCGCGGCTTTTCGTAACCCGAATCGGGGAACGGATTGAACGGGATGAGATTGAATTTGCACGGTACGTCGCGCGTCAGCTCGATCAGCTGGCGCGCGTGCTCGGGTGCATCGTTCACCCCCGCCAGCATCACGTACTCGAAAGTGATGAAGTCGCGCGGCGCATGCTGCAAATAGCGCCGGCACGCCGCCATCAGTTCACGCAGGGGGTACTTCTTGTTGATCGGAACGATCTGGTCGCGCAACGCATCGTTTGGCGCATGCAGGCTCACCGCCAGGGCCACCGGACAGCGCTCGGCCAGGCGGTCCATCGCCGGCACCAGGCCGGAGGTCGACACCGTCACCCGCCGCCGCGACAGGCCATAGGCATGGTCGTCGAGCATGATGCCGAGTGCGGTCACCACATTCTCGAAATTGGCCAAGGGCTCGCCCATACCCATCATCACCACGTTGGAAACCGGCCGCTCGGCGATTTCGCCGGTGGTGCGATTCGCTTCGGTTTTCAGGCCGTGCTGCGCCACCCACAGCTGGCCGATGATCTCGGCCACGGTCAGATTGCGGTTGAAGCCCTGGCGACCGGTCGAGCAGAAGGTGCATTCCAGCGCGCAGCCAACCTGCGACGACACGCACAGCGTGCCGCGGTCGTCTTCAGGAATGAACACCGTCTCGATGCCGTTGCGCCAGGCCTCGTCATTGGCCGGTCCGCTGCCTGCGGCGACGTCGAACAGCCACTTGCGTGTACCGTCAGCCGAGGTGTGCGCGTAGTTGATCGCCGGTGCCTGCACCACCGCGAGCTGCTGCAGCTTCTCGCGCAGGCTCTTGGCGATGTCGGTCATCTGCGCGAAATCGGCCACGCCGGACTGGTGTATCCAGTGGAACACCTGGCGGGCGCGGAAGGGCTTCTCGCCGAGCTCGGTGAACCAGGCGGTCAATCCTTCGAGGTCGAAATCGAGCAGATTCTGCGGCATGCGTGCAGGCTTAGCGGCCAGCGTAGACTTCGCAGACGGGGAAGAAATAGGCGATTTCGATCGCCGCCGTCTCCGGGGCGTCGGAGCCGTGCACGGCGTTGGCGTCGATGCTCTCGGCAAAGTCGGCGCGGATGGTGCCGGGATCGGCCTTCTTCGGGTCGGTTGCACCCATCAGTGCACGGTTCTTGGCGATCGCGTCCTCGCCTTCCAGCACCTGCAGTACCACCGGCCCGGAAATCATGAATTCGACCAGATCCTTGAAGAAGGGACGCTCCTTGTGGACGGCGTAGAAGCCTTCGGCTTCCTGGCGCGACAGGTGCTTCATCTTGGAAGCCACGATCTTCAGGCCATTGCTCTCGAAACGGCTGACGATCTTGCCAATCACGTTCTTCTTGACGGCATCGGGTTTGATAATCGAAAAAGTGCGCTGAACAGCCATGCTTATGCTCCAAACGGGTAGAAAAAAACAATAAAAAACCATGAAAATCAGCCCGCTAGAATAACACGACGCGCCCCGCCTGTCGCCCCCGCGTGTGGGCTTTCAGCGTATTCAGCGACTGGTCGCGCGCAGCACCAGGGTGTCGCCGCGCTGGGTGAATTCCAGGTGCCTGAGCGCGTTCATCCCCAACAGGATCTGCTCGTCGGTCATGCCTGGATTGAGGCTGGCTGCCAGGCCGCTGAGGCTGAACGGCCCGAACGCCAGTTCGTCGACCCGGGTGGCACGCGTGGTGACGACGCCGTTGGCAGTGATCGCCTGTTGCCGCGCCCCGGGCTCGAGACCGAGGCGCGGCCCCATGTGCGCGGGAATGGAAACCAGGGTCGCCCCGGTATCGAGCAGGAAAGTCACCGGCTGGCGGTTGATCATTCCGGGAAAGACATAGTGGCCGTTGCGACTGCGCTTCAGCACCAGTTCCTCGCCGGGGGCAATCTGCAACTGCCGGTTGGGATGGTTGCGCTGTTCGAGACCGTCGTTGAAATACAGGGTTAGCACGCCCAGCAGTGCCAGGCTGGCAAGCAGCGCCATCCCCCGCCCTAGCTGGCGGTGGGGATTGGGGCTCGCGGCAGGGGCGGAAGAAAGCTTGCGCTGGTACACGTGCAATGAACCGGAATGATCAAAGGGACGGCACTATACCGCCCGCTGCCTGAGTTGCCACCGGAAGCCGGGCTGCATCAGGAACTGCTGTTGCAGACCTCCAGTTTGGCATGCAGGTTCCTCATCCAGCCAGCGAACTTCCTGCGCACGCCTGCGCCGCCCTGCCCCGCTCAGTGATGGTGGCGCGGCTGCGAGAAACGGCAATGCGGGGCGTCACCGAACAGTTCACGCAGGTAGCGCGTCTCGACATGCACCAGGCGCCGATGGTCGCCCGCCTCGAGATAGATATCGGGCTGGGCCATCAGGGCGTCGTCCCACACCATCTCCACTCCCCAGGCATTGGGCAGGCCTGGAATCACCCCGGGCTCGCAGTCGGCAAACAGCTTGCCGACACTGGCTTCGTCGGCGAGGCTGAATTCCACGCCGTGATCCAGCCCGAGCTTGCCGAGGTGGACTTCCTGATCGGCCGGGATCATCGCCACCATCTGGCAATCCACGCCGTCCAGCAGCACACCCTTGGCGACCCGGCTGGCGTCCAGTCCGGCAGCACGGGCAGTCTCGGCACTGGTCTCGCTGTGCGGATGCGCAATGATGTCGAATGGGATCAGGTGGCTATCGAGGTAACGTTCGATTCGATGCATAGGATTCATGGCCGTCTCCTTGTCCAAGAGCTTGAACGGCTTTCAATATAGATCACGACTGATGCGATTCCATGCGCTGCAAGGTGGCATTGCTACAATCCGCCGGTAGCTCCTGAAACCCGCCAACTCCTTGCCTTGAAACCCGCACCAGAACCGTTCTTCATCCTCATCGCCCTCATCGGTGGCTTGGCGATTTTCAGTTCGACCCTGTCGAAAACTCCGGTGTTGCCGCTGTTCGCCCAGTCGCTCGGCGCCAGCCCGGCCGAGATCGGCTGGATCGTCATCGCCTCGACGATCCCTGGCATCCTTGTCAGCTTCCCCGCCGGCGCCCTGTCCGACCACCTCGGCACGCGCAAGGTGCTCCTCGCTTCACTGGTCGTGTTCGCCAGCGCACCGTTCCTCTATCTTTGGGTGGAAAACGCCTGGCAGCTGATGGCGGTGCGCTTCTACCACGGCTTCGCCACCGCCATCTTCGGCACCGTGGCGAGCGCCGCGATCGCCGAACGCTACAGCGCCGACCGCGCGGCGCGGCTGTCGACCTACTCCTCGGCCACCATCGTCGGCCGCTCGCTGGCGCCGTTTCTCGGCGGCCTGCTGATATCGCTGGCAAGCTACGACGCGGTCTATGTCGCCTGCGCGATCAGCGGCGTGCTGGCGCTCGGTGCCGGCCTGCTGCTGCGCGACGCCCGGCCGGTCCGCCCCGCCGCCACGCTGCGGCCGCACTTCTGGGCCAGCCTGAGGGAAGTCCTCGCCGACCGCGGCATCCTGCTGGTGAGCGGAGTCGAGGCGGCGCAGTACCTGGTATTCGGCGCCATCGAGGCCTTCCTCGCGCTATACGCTGCCGGACTCGGCATTCCCGCCTGGCAGATCGGCATCATCCTCGGCGTGCAGCTGGTCAGCATCGTCTTCGCCAAGCCGCTGATGGG
>JBAPWR010000527.1:0-3177 GCA_049283775.1 Thiobacillus sp. | reverse complement strand
GGGAGGAAACCGATCACCTGGCCTGGTGCGAGGCGCGCATCAACGAACTCGGCGGGCGCAAGAGCCTGCTCAATCCGCTGTGGTATGGCGGCGCCTTCGGCATCGGCGTCGCGGCCGGCCTGCTTGGCGACAAATGGAACCTCGGTTTCCTCGCCGAAACCGAGCGCCAGGTCGAGGCCCATCTGGACGGCCACCTGCAGCAACTGCCGGCGGCCGACAGCCGCAGCCGCGCCGTGGTCGAACAGATGAAGGCCGACGAAGCGCGCCACGCCCAGACCGCGGTCGACCATGGCGGCGCGCCGCTGCCGGCACCGGTCAAGTGGGCGATGGGCCTGGCGGCGAACGTGATGCGGCAGACCGCAAGCCGAATTTAGTCCCGCATTTCCTTCGGATTATTCGCGCGGTTGGCGGACCGCCTGTGTTGTTCGCTGGCCGGATGAGGCTATCGTTTTGTTTCGATCGACCAACTGCTCGATGACTTCATGGCAGAAGTTGAAAGGAGAGTTGAATGAAAACCGCCATCATCGAAATCAACCCGGACTGGAAGGCTGCTCTTAAGGCAGGCGCAAAAGGCATACGCCAAGCGGCCCGCTCCGGGCGCCCTCAGCAATTTACCTTCAGCTACGCCAGCCCAGAACTGCTGTTCTCCGAAATCAGCCCCAAGCGATGGGGTGTGCTGGAAGCCATGAGCGGCGCCGGCGAAATGAGTTTGCGCGAACTTGCCCGCAGGCTGGAGCGAGACGTCAAATCCGTACACCGCGATGTGCATGCCCTACTCGAGACAGGCCTGCTGGAGAAGACCGACAGTGGAAAAATCGTGTGCCCGTTCGATAAGGTGCGCGTCGATTTCACGCTGGCGCAAGCGGCCTGAATATAAGCCTATCTATTCTCACGCATCGGCCTATCATCGACCCCTGCCCGGTCTGCGCACCTCGCGCAAATCCGGGCGCAAATGTCTGCAGTCGCTGCAAGGAGAATAGTCATGGCCAAGAGCCAGTTACGTGGAAACAAGGAAGCAAAAAAACCCAAGAAGCCGAAACAGGTCGTGGTGCCGGTGGGTTCGTTCATCCCCCCGCCAAAGTCAGGCAAGCCGATCAAGGTTCCTCACTGATTTTTTTGCTGGAAGCCGAACAAACGCCACCGCCGAGGTGGCGTTTTCACATCTGCAATCCGCGCGCGGATCCGCTTCAACTGACTGGGTTTCAGGCGCGGCTGCAAATGGCGACAATAGACGGCGTATGGTCAACGCCAGCTTCCGCTTCTACGAAGAACTGAACGACTTCCTTGCGCCGGACCGGCGCAAGCATGAATTCGGCGTGCCGTGCGCGCGGCGGGCGACCACCAAGCACATGATCGAGGCGCTCGGCGTACCGCATACCGAGGTCGAGCTGATCCTGGTGAACGGCGAATCGGTGGGCTTCGACCGGCTGCTCGAGGATGGCGATCGGGTGGCGGTATATCCGCGCTTCGAGGCGATGGATGTGACGCCGCTGCTGCGGGTGCGGGACCAGCCCTTGCGCGAGACCCGCTTCGTCGCCGACGCACACCTGGGCGGGCTGGCGCGCATGCTGCGCATGCTCGGGTTCGACACCCTCTACGACAACCATTTCCATGACGACGACATCGTCGCGACTGCCGAGCGCGATGGCCGCATCGTGCTGACGCGCGATCGAGAGCTGCTGAAGCGGCGCGCGGTGACGCACGGCTGCTACGTGCATGCGCTGAAATCCGAGCAGCAGTTGCGCGAGATCGTCGAGCGGCTCGACCTGGCGCGCAGCGCGCGGCCGTTCACCCTGTGCCTGCACTGCAACTCGCCGCTGCGTCCGGTCGACAAGGCCAGCGTGCTGGATCGCCTGCCGCCCAGGGTGCAGTTGCACTACGAGCGCTTCAGCACCTGCGACGTCTGCGGGCGGGTTTACTGGGAAGGTTCGCACTGGCAGAACATGCGTCGTCTCCTGGACGGGCTTCTGAACGACGCCTATTGAGATTTCCATTACGCATAACAATGCCGCCGTTCGCCCTGGGCCCTTCGACGTCGCTCAGGACGGGCTTGTCGCAGGGCATGTCCGAGTGGACGCAGGGCTTCGACAAGCTCAGCCTGAACGGGAGCGGGTAATTGTCATGATTTACGGAATCTCAATAGTTCGTCACGACTTCCTGGACCAGCACCCACGGCGCCACCACCACGGCCCAGAATGCCGGCTGGCGTGCATGCCAGTCCTCGGCGTCGGGCAGGTCGGCGCGGGTGATGCGGCCGTCGGCGAGCCAGGCCTGCACCATCGCCGTGTTGTTCTCCGCGACCTTGAGCGCGACCTCCACCAGGTCCATGCCTGCGGCGACCTTGATGACGTTGCCGCGGGCGAAATGACGTTCGAGCTCGGGCCATTGCAGCTGGGCGGTTTCGAGGTTGAGTTTGGCGCGGAGGATGTCGCTTGGGGTGGTCATGTGCAGGTGGGGCGCCTCGCCCCGATGGGTTGGTGATTGCAGTGGTAAGAAATTCGGGGCGAGGGCGCCCCTCCCACAAATATTACCTAGACTTGCCGCCGCCGCGTCGCTGGCTAAGGGGGTGCTTGGGCACTTGCGGGGGGCGGCCGCGGCTGGTGGGCGCTGGTTTGCCCGACGCCGGTTTGTCCGAACCGCCCTTGGCGGGCGCGGGCTTCGCCGGTCTGGATGGACTGGCGGCGGGCTTGGCGGGAGTCGGCTTGTCCGTGACGGATTTGCCCGAGCCCGCTTTGCTGGCTGCCGGCTTGCCTGCGCCTGCTCTGCTCGCATGCGGTCTGGATGCACCGGGCTTGGCGCGGCCGCTTTCGGCGCGCGGGGTGCGCGTCCCTTCCGGCTGCCGCCCGGTGCCTGCCGGCTGATACGACGGAATCAGGTGCTTCTTGCTGTTGCCGATGAGGTCCTCGCGGCCCATTTCCTTCAGGGCGTCGCGCAGCAGCGGCCAGTTGTCGGGGTCGTGGTAGCGCAGGAAGGCCTTGTGCAGGCGGCGCACGCGGCCCTGCTTGACCACCGGGACGGCCTCGGCCTTGCCGCCGAGCACCTTCTTCAGCGGGTTCTTCTCGGTGTGGTACATGGCCGTCGCCAGCGCCATCGGCGTCGGCAGGAAGGTCTGCACCTGGTCGAGACGGAAGTCGTGCTTCTTCAGCCACAGCGCGAGGTTGAGCATGTCCTCGTCGG
>JBAPWR010000526.1:0-5992 GCA_049283775.1 Thiobacillus sp. | reverse complement strand
TCGCCAGCGTCAGGCAGGCGAGCGAGATGGGCGCCATCGCGGTCGGGGCGACGGTTTACTACGGCTCCCCGGAATCGCGCCGGCAGATCGAGGAAGTCAGCGAGGCATTCGAGCTGGCGCACGAACTCGGCATGATGACCGTGCTCTGGGCCTACCTGCGCAATCCGGCGTTCAAGCATGAAGGCACCGACTACCACACCGCGGCCGACCTGACCGGCCAGGCCAACCACCTGGCGGTGACGATCGGCGCCGACATCGTCAAGCAGAAACAGGCCGAAAACAACGGCGGCTATACCGCGATCAAGTTCGGCAAGACCCATCCCAAGGTCTACAGCGAACTGACCAGCGAGCACCCGATCGATCTGGTGCGCTACCAGGTCGCCAACTGCTACATGGGACGCGTCGGCATGATCAATTCCGGCGGTTCCTCGGGCGACAACGACCTGGCGCAGGCGGTGCGCACCGCGGTGATCAACAAGCGCGCCGGCGGCATGGGCCTGATCTCCGGGCGCAAGGCCTTCCAGAAACCGATGGCCGACGGCATCGCGCTGCTGCACGCGATCCAGGACGTCTATCTGTCCGACAAGGTGAGCATCGCCTGAGGACAGGCCGATTTGTTCGACCCGTTCGGCAATTTTAAGGGCTAGCTCGTTCCCACACAGGGCTTCGACAGGCTCAGCCCCAACGGTCATTGCTTTGCCGTTCGCCCTGAGCCTGTCGAAGGGCCTGTCCTGAGCAAATCGAATGGCCTGTCCTGAGTTGGTCGAAGGGGTCACTATGAACGGAATGAACCAGCGCCACCCTGAAGCTTCACCCCCGGGTTGGCTTGCTAATTGCTTTATCATGCGGGACGGTTGCGTAATGCAACCGCCCGATTCAGGTGCGGGCTCACTTTTTGCCCGGCTTCACTACCCCGACATGACCCAGAAACGACAGGAGAACCCCGCTTGATCGAAGTTCGCATCCACGGCCGCGGCGGCCAGGGCAATGTCGTCGCCGCCTATCTGCTGGCGACGGCGGCGATCGACGAGGGCCATTTTGGACAGGCTTTTCCCGCTTTTGGTGCAGAACGGCGCGGTGCGCCGGTGGTGGCCTTCGTCCGCATCGCCGACCGTACGCTGCGGCGGCGCAACCAGGTGCTGCAGCCCGATTTCCTCATCATCCAGGATCGCGCCCTGCTCAAGGTGCCGGGCGTGCTCGACGGCCTGCGCCCCGGCGGCGGCATCCTGGTCAACACCTCGCTCGATGCCGCCACCCTCGGCGAGCAGCTCGGCCGCGATGTCGTGACGCTGTCCGCCACCCAGCTGGCGAAGACCCATCTCGGCAGGCCGGTGCCGAACACCGCCCTGCTGGCGGCCTTTCTGGCACTGACCGAGATGCTGCCGATGACCGCGCTGACCGGCGCGCTCGGGCAGAAATTCAAGGGCGACATCCTCGAGCGCAACCTGCGCCTGATCGAAGCGGCGGCACAGCAGGTGCCCGCCGGACAATGGAAGGAGATGGCCCATGCGCAAGGCGCTTGAAGGCTCGCAGGCGATCGCCCAGGCAGTCGCGCTGTGCCGGCCGCAGGTCATCGCGGCCTACCCGATCACCCCGCAGACCCACATCGTCGAGAACATCGCCAAGCTGGTCGCCGACGGCAAGCTGAACTGCGAGTACGTCAGCGTCGAGAGCGAGTTTTCGGCCGCCTCGGTGGTGCTCGGTGCCGCCTTGGCCGGCAGCCGCACCTACACCGCCAGCGCCTCGCAGGGCATCCTGCTGATGGCCGAGGTGCTGTTCAACATCGCCGGCAGCCGCGTGCCCATCGTCATGACCTGCGCCAACCGCGCGGTCAGCGCGCCGCTGTCCATCTGGAACGACCAGCAGGACTCGATGGCGGTGCGCGACGCCGGCTGGATCCAGCTCTACTGTGCCGACAACCAGGAAGCCGTCGACACCACCATCCAGGCCTACCGCATCGCCGAGCGCACCGAGCTGCCGGTGATGGTCTGCGTCGACGGCTTCTCCCTGACCCACACCCTGGAGCCGATCGACATTCCGCCGCAGCAGCAGGTCGACGAATTTCTGCCGCCCTACCAGTTCGCCCGCACCCTCGACCCGAGGAAGCCGATCAGCATGGGCACCCTGGTATCGCCCGACCACTATCCCGAGGCGCGTCATTCGCATCATCAGGCGCTGCTCAATGCAGTCGACGAGATTGTCGCCGCCGACGCCGACTGGGCTGCGATCAGCGGCCGCAGCAGCGGTGGCCTGCTGCAGGTAGAGGGCGACCCCGCCGCAGAGATCGCGATCCTCACCCTGGGCTCGGTCCACGGCACCCTGGCCGATGCACGCGAACTGCATCCCGAACTCGGTCCGGTCAAGCTGATCCGCCTGCGCTCCTTCCGCCCCTTCCCCACTGCGGCCCTGCTGCAGGCGTGCGCCGGCGTCAGCGACCTGGTGGTGCTGGAGCGGGCGCTGTCGCCCGGCGGTGGCGGCATCGTCGGGGTCGAAGTCAAGGCTGCGCTGCTCGGCCTGCCGAACCCGCCGCGGGTGCACAACTTCGCCGTCGGCCTCGGCGGCCGCGACGTCCCGCTCGACACCTACCCGCGCCTGCTGCAGACGGTCCGCACGCAGCCGCCGGGCCCGTTCGCCCTGTTCGACGTCGACCTCGGCAGGCTGCCGATGGAAGACCGCTGAGCCGCATCCACCGAGATCAAGCCCATGAATACAAGCGACCAACCCACGATCCCGATTACCGACCTGCGCCACCGCCAGCCGCGCTTCCAGGGCATCGAATCCGGCCACCGCGCCTGCCTCGGCTGCGGCGAGGCGCTGGCTGCGCGCCTGGTCACCGAGGCCGCCGGCCCCGACGTGATGATCGCCAACGCCACCGGCTGCCTGGAAATCTTCACCACGCCGTGGCCGGAATCGGCCTGGCGCCTGCCGTGGATGCACTCCCTGTTCGAGAACACCGGCGCCATCGCCGCCGGCATGGAAGCTGCCTTGAAGGCGCAGGGCAAGTCGACCAAGGTGCTGGCCTTCGGTGGCGACGGCGGCACCTTCGATATCGGCTTCCAGTCGCTGTCGGGGATGCTCGAGCGCGGCCACAACGTGCTCTACGTCTGCTACGACAACGAGGCCTACATGAACACCGGGATCCAGCGCTCGAGCTCGACCCCGCACGCGGCGATCACCACCACCTCGCCGGCCGGGCGCGAACGCATGGGCAAGCGCCACCTGAAGAAGGACATCCTCACCATCATCGCCTCGCACCACATTCCCTACGCCGCCTCGGCTTCGGTCGCCTATCCCTGCGACATTCGCCAGAAAGTGCGACGGGCGATGGAAATCGAGGGCCCGACCTTCCTGCTGATCCATTCGCCCTGCCCGCTCGGCTGGGGCCACGACGGCGCGCTGAGCATCGAGGTGGCGCGGCTGGCGGTGAAAACCGGGCTGTTTCCGCTGATCGAACTCGAGCGCGGCGAACTCATCGGTGCCATGCCGCTGCGCGATCCACGCCCGGTGACCGAGTACCTGCGCCTGCAGCAGCGCTTCGCCCACCTGTTCAAGGACGATCCGCGCGCTCGCCAGGAACTCGAGCACCTGCAGGCCCTGGCCGAGCGCAACATCGAGTACTACGGCCTCAAGGGCACCCGGGACGACGCGCGCGACAGCGAAGGCGCGGACACCGTGCGCCGCGGCGGCCAGCGCTGGGCATGAGGATAGAAAGATGACCGAACTGACTCGCGGCGCCTACGCCCTTCCCGGCACTTCGCTGACCTTCAAGACCGGCACCTGGCGGGTGCAGAAGCCGGTCCATCATTACCGTCCGGCGCCCTGCCGCAACGCCTGTCCGGCGGGCGAGGATGCGCAGGCCTATCTCGGCCTGCTGGCGCAGGGCCAGCCGCAGAAGGCCTGGGAGGCCATCGTCGAAGCCAATCCGTTGCCGGCGATCACCGGGCGCGTCTGCCACCATCCCTGCGAATCCGCCTGCAACCGCGGCCAGTACGACGAGGCCATCGGCATCCACGGCGTCGAGCGCTTCCTCGGCGACGAGGCGATCCGCCTCGGCTGGGCCTATCCGGTCGCGCCGCCTGCGGCAGATGCGCGCCAGGTCGCCGTGGTCGGCGCCGGGCCGGCCGGCTTGTCCGCCGCCTACCACCTGCTGCGCCGCGGCTACCGGGTGAGCCTGTTCGACGGCCTGCCGGTCGCCGGCGGCACCTGCCGCATGGCCATTCCGCCCTACCGTCTGCCGCGCAACGTGCTCGATGCCGAAGTCGAACGCCTGCTGGCGACCGGCATCGACTTCCGCGCGCAGCAGCAGCTCGGACGCGACGTCTCGCTCAAGGAACTGCAGGAGGATTTCGGCGCGGTCTTCCTCGGTCCGGGTACGCAGAAAAACCGCGAGTGGAGCATCGACGGCGTGGTGCCGCGCGACCTGCACGTGGGGCTCGACCTGCTGAAGGAATGGATGACCGTAGGCTCGATGATCCAGGCCAGCAGTGTCGCCATCATCGGCGGCGGCAACACCGCGGTCGACATGGCGCGGGTGCTGAAGCGCTGCGGCGTGCCCACCGTCCACATCATCACTCATCAATCCTTGCCGGGCGACGATGCCGACGATGCGATGCGGGCGATTCCGCGCGAGATTTCCCAGGCGCAGGAGGAAGGCGTCATCATCCACCCGCATCGCGGCATCCTGCGCCTGATCCTGCGTGGCGAGCGCGTGGTCGGGGTGGAGATGGCGCACATGAAGAAGCTGCCGCGTCCCGACGGCAGCGTGCAGCGCGTGCCCTTCGAGGGCACCGAGACCGTGCTGCACGTCGACCAGGTCATCCCCGCCATAGGCCAGCAGGTCGACGACAGCGGCCTGGCCGACCTGCTGCAGCGTCAGCCGCTGTTCTCCCCCGATGCGTCCTGCGCCCTGCCTGGCCATCCGGGAATCTATGTCGGCGGCGACGCGCGGCCGGGCACCGGCTCGGTCAGCGCCGCGGTCGGCGACGGCCGCCGCGCTGCCGCCGCTATCGATCGCTACCTGCGCGGGCTCGAGCCCGCGCTCGACAACGCGCCCGAGGCCGTGCCCTTCCAGCAGATCAACCTGAATTACTTCGAGCACGCGCCGCGCATCGATGCGGCCATCCTGCCGCCGGCGCAGCGCACTGGCCAGGAGGAAATCGAGACCAGCCTGGATGCCAACCAGGCGAGCCATGAAGCCGGCCGCTGCCTGTCGTGCGGCAACTGCATTGCCTGCGACAACTGCTGGACCCTGTGCCCCGACAGCGCCGTACTCAAGACTACCGAGCGCGCCGCCGACGGCTCGCACTACGTCTTCGACTACGACTACTGCAAGGGCTGCGGCCTGTGCGCGCACGAGTGCCCCTGCGGCTACATCGCAATGGAAGACGAGGGCTGAGATCCGCATTGATCAGGTAGGGCGAAAAAGCGCAGCGCCTTCCGCCAAACACCCGAATCGCATGAAAGGTCGACCCGGAAGAGGGACGTTCCGGGCACGATTGCCCAAGCCATCTGCTAACCCGCAAAGCTTTGGTTCGGCCCTGAGTCGGGACGCCCGACGCAAAAAGGCCCGCAGCAATGCGGGCCTTGATCTATCCATTTCGAGACTGACCGATCATTTGTCCCCGAACGGCCACCACCAGCGCTTGCGTGGCTGCTCCTCGCCACTTTGGGCCGGGCCACCATCACGGTGTTCGCGCACCTGATCCTTTTCCATTTTCTTCTCCTGTTCGCGGCTGCGCTCACGCTCATCATCGCGACCGCCTTCGCCGTAGCCCTTCTGCTTGCCCTTGGCCTTGTCAGCGCCCTCGCCCGAAGCGTCTCGGGTCCGTTCGCGCTCCTCCTTGCGCTCCTGGGCCTGCTCGGTCACCTCACGCGCCCGTTCGAGACCCTGACCCTGTCCCTGGGCACCCCCCGGGCCCGCCGCGGTGGCCGCCAGGGGCCCGGCAAGCAGGAGTGCGGCCAGCGCCGCGTTGACAACATGAAAATGCTTGCG
>JBAPWR010000525.1:0-1745 GCA_049283775.1 Thiobacillus sp. | reverse complement strand
GAACGGACCATTCTTCAGCGAGCACCGCGATGAACTGCTGCATCTGCTGAGGAACGAAGAAGAACGGGCCAAGGCTGAACATCCACTGAAACGCATCATGCAGATTGAGGATGCGAAGGATGGTGTGCTGGTCACCACTACCGACATCCATCTCGCACGCGGCCTCGGCGAAGCCCTGCATCACGCCTATCAGGGGACTTTGGAGTACCACTACAACGAGCGCGAGAACCTGCTGCGGGTGGTTTGGGAGCGTTGAGGAGTCTGACGCGGAGCATCATTGAAATGTCGAAGTCGCGCCCAGATATTCCGTGACAGCAGCAGTTTTCTTCAACCCGTCAAATGAATGGAGAGCAAGATGGCCAACATTACCCGTTACGATCCTTTCGGTGATCTCGATGACTTTTTCAAGGGCTTTTTCGTGCGCCCTGTCGCCTTTGAAGGCGAGAAGCAGATGCAGATCAAGCTGGACGTGAAGGAGAACGACAATGCCTATACCGTCCATGCCGACATCCCGGGAGTGAAGAAGGAAGACATCCACGTCACCGTCGAAGGCAACATGGTGTCGATCAGCGCCGAGAAGAAGACCGAGAAGCAAGAGAAGGAAGGCGAGAAGGTCCTGCGCTCGGAACGCTTCATCGGCAAGGTGTCGCGCAGCTTCTCGCTCGGCAGTGACGTCGACGAGTCGAAGGCCCAGGCCAAGTACAACGACGGCGTGCTGGAGCTGACCCTGCCGAAGAAGGCTGCAAGTGCCTCGAAGAAGGTGGCGATTCAGTAAATATGCAGCGATTCGGGCGGAGGCGGTAGCGGGTGTTGAGGGTTGCCGCCTTCAGTCCCCAGCGTGAATAGACAAGCGTGGCCAGCGTGTCACAAAGCGTTAACACTTCGATTGCACAATCACTTCCAGTCGGATTTCTCCCCTCGTTTCGCCGCGTGCGAAGTGGGCTGACAGGGAAAATCGCGACCTGGTCTCCTCCAGTGATCCACCGACTCGGCCCGCCGCAAACCTGGCGGGCCTTTTTTTCATCCCGGATCCGAGCCGCGAGCGGCAACCGGTCCCCGGAATCAACCAAGGAGCAAGCATCATGACCGATATCGAAAAACTGCTGGGGGCCGAAGCCGACAGCCTGTTGTCCTATCAATGCAGCGGCATCTCGCGCACCAGCCTGAATTTGCCCGGCCCGGACTTCGTCGACCGGGTTCTCGCGCAGAGCGATCGCAAGCCCTCGGTCATGCGCAGCTATCAGACGCTCCTCAATCACGGCCGCCTCGGCGGCACCGGCTACGTCTCCATCCTCCCGGTGGACCAGGGTGTCGAACATTCCGCCGGGGCCTCGTTCGCCCCCAACCCCCAATTCTTCGACCCGGAAAACATCGTCAAGCTGGCGATCGAGGGCGGCTGCAACGCGGTCGCCTCGACCCTCGGCGTTCTCGGCTCGGTGGCGCGCAAGTACGCCCACAAGATCCCCTTCCTGGTGAAGATCAACCACAATGAGATGCTGACCTACCCCACCCTCTACGACCAGACCCTGTTCGCCAGCGTCAGGCAGGCGAGCGAGATGGGCGCGATCGCGGTCGGGGCGACGGTTTACTACGGCTCGCCGGAATCGCGCCGGCAGATCGAGGAAGTCAGCGAGGCATTCGAGCTGGCGCACGAACTCGGCATGATGACCGTGCTCTGGGCCTACCTGCGCAATCCCGCGTTCAAGCACGAAGGCACCGACTACCACACCGCGGCCGACCTGACC
>JBAPWR010000524.1:0-6023 GCA_049283775.1 Thiobacillus sp. | reverse complement strand
GCACCCAGTTCGATACAGCGCTGCAGGATCAGGTTGAGCACCTGCGGTCCGCCGTGGCCCTGCAACTCCAGCACGTTCTCGCCGGTGAAGGAATGCGGGGCCGCGAACAGCAAGGCTATGCCTTCATCGAGGGCCGACCCATCGCTGTCCAGGAAGCGTCGGTAGGTTGCGAGTCGTGGCGCCGGCAGACGACCGATCAAGGCCCCGGCAATGCCAGACACATCCGCTCCGGACACTCGCACCACGCCCACACCGCCGCGACCTGGGGCCGTGGCGATGGCGACGATGGTGTCTTTCGCACTGGATGAATGGAAGCCCATTGCGGCTATGCGCGAACGCGGATGAATTGGCTTCTGAAGTGTGCCACAACGGGCATTCTAGCTTTGCCCGCTGACAGGCCCGCGCACGTTCCAGGACAAAACACGGTGTCGGCGCGCTGCGTGGACCGCCCTTCCAATGCACAAGGCGCTCAGCCTCGGCACGGTTCGATCAACAGCAGCAGCGCCAACCAACCTGGGTCAGGCCTTGCGTGCTTCCGCCCGAATGACCTGGCGGTTGATCGCCCATTGCTGCGCGATCGACAGGATGTTGTTGACCACCCAGTAAAGCACCAGGCCGGCCGGGAAGAAGATGAACATAACGGTGAACGCGACCGGCATGATCATCATGATCTTCGCCTGCATCGGGTCCATCGGCTGCGGGTTGAGCTTGACCTGCAGGATCGAGGTGATCCCCATAACGACCGGCAGGATGTACCAGGGATCGGGCGCCGTCAGGTCGGTAATCCAACCGATCCAGGGTGCACCGCGCATCTCGACGGCAGCAAGCAGAACCCAGTAGAGCGCGATGAATACCGGAATCTGGATCAGGATCGGCAGGCATCCACCCAGCGGATTGATCTTCTCCTTCTTGTACATCTCCGCCATGGCCTGATGCAGCTTGGCGCGATCGTCACCAAAGGTTTCTTTCAGCTGCTGCAAACGCGGCGTGAGCTTCTTCATTTTCGCCATCGACTTGTAGCCCGCGGCCGAAAGGGGATACAAGGCCAGCTTGATGAGAATGGTCAGAATGATGATCGCCCAGCCCCAGTTGCCAACCAGGCGTTCTATTTTCTCCAGCGCCCAGAAGATAGGATAGGCGAGCGGCGTCAGCCAGCCGTAATCGCGCGACAGATCGAGTCCGGGAGCGGTCTTCTCCAGCACTGACTGGACTTGCGGGCCGGCATAAAGCGGAATGCTGAAAGTCTTTTCCTCACCCGGCGCGAGTTGGCCTTCGCCCAGGATGACGCCCGCTGAATAGAGACCTTCGCCCAGTGAGCGGGTGTAATACTCGCGCTTGACGCCGTCGCGCGGCAGCCAGGCGGAAACAAAGTGATGCTGGATCATCCCGACCCAGCCATCGGTCGCAGTCTTTTCGTGGTCGGTCTTGCCTTTTTCGATATCGGCAAAGTTGACCTTCTGGAATTTCTTCGCGTCCGTGTAGAAAGCCGGACCTGTATACGTGTAGAGAAAGAACGACTCGCCACGCGGCGCTTCGCCATGACGGGTGAACTGATAATACGGCGTCAGGTCGATCGGGCTGCTTCCCTCGTTGATGACGCGAGTCTTGAGGTCGACCTGATAGCTGCCGCGCTTGAAGACATAGGTCTTTTCGACGCGCAATCCGGTCGACGGATCGCTCCAGACCAGCGGCACTTCCAGTTGCGCAGCACCACCGCTCAAGCGGTAGGTGCCGGGATTGACCTGGAAAGGGGTGCGATGCGAAGGCATGCCCTCCCCGATCAGGCCGCTTTGTGCCAGATAGGGTCGGGTAGTGCTGTCCTCGAACAGGGTAAAGACCCTGCTCTTGTCCTCGGTCTCCCGATAGGGCAAGAGTTGCAGGCTGCGCAGATCACCGCCGTTGGCATCGATTTCTGCACGCAACACGTCGGTTTCGACGATCGCGCGATCGCCCTTGGAGAGACCGCTCTGGACGGTCGACGGGCTGGAGGGAACCGCTGCCGATGTGGCGAGTTCCTGGGACGGAGAGGGCACTGCAGATTGTTCGGACGTTCCCACGCCGGCCGGCAAAGCGGGCTCATGCTTGGATTGCCAGGCTTCCCACAGCAGAAGCAGGGAGAAGGAGAAAACGATAAAGAGTATCAGCCGCTGGTTATCCATGGGAACGCTTCAATTGGGTAAGTCCGGGTTCATGTGGTGGGGACCAGGCTTTCAGCAGCTGGCCATTTTTCCATTGCACGTTGACCGGCACGTTTCAGGGTGCGGCCCAAATCACGAACTTCTTCGCCCGGTGTTGGCTTTTCTGTCAAACGGACAACGAAATCACACGCAGGCAGTTCGGCCAGGTTTGAACGAAAACGCTCACGAATACAGCGCTTGACCCGATTTCTGTCAACAGCACGGCGCAACAGTCGCTTCGGAACCACCATGCCAAGGCGGGCGTGGCCGACCCGATTGGGCCGGGCCATGACAATCAGACTATCGGTGCGTGCCCGCTGGTTTTCAGCAAAAACCCGGTCAAACTCGGCCTGCTTTGCCAGCCGCGCATCACGGGCGCGCACCTGAACTAGTTTCGCTCTCGACGAAACGGTCAGACAGCCAGGCGCGCACGGCCCTTGGCACGACGGGCATTGATGATCTGGCGACCCGCCTTGGTTTTCATACGGGCACGAAAACCATGGGTACGCTTGCGACGAACGGTTGAGGGCTGATAAGTGCGTTTCATGCTGGTTCCTTTCCAGGGATTGCCGGCCGTTGCTCGACCGGAAAAAAATATGTTGAAAAACCGCGTATTAGACCCGTAGGCCCTCCACCATGTCAAGTTCGCTCGGCCCTTTGCGGATACGCAGGCCTTTCTTGCCTGTGGATAACCCTGCCGAAGCAGAGTAAGATTCGCCAGACAATACTATGCTTCTTTCTCCGCCTCCCCCATCGACCATGGATTCCTTCTGGGACCTTTGCCAAGAGCGCTTTCGCGCCAGCCTGACCCAGCAGCAATTCAGTACCTGGATCAAACCGCTGGTGTTTGAGGACGCCGATGGAGAGGTGCGCATTTTCGCTCCCAACCATTTCGTCATGGATTGGGTGCGCGAGAAATTCTCTGAATTGATCGACAACTGGGCCCAGGAGTTCTATGCCCGACCGATTTCGATCACCTACGCTTTGGGCAAGAAAGCTGCCGCACCCCGCAGCATACCAAGGGATGCAACTCCTGCAGCTGCGTCTGCACCTGCCCCGGCAGCTCCGCCGCCAGCGCAGACCGGGCTGCGCCTCAACCCAGGATTCTCGTTCGACAACTTTGTCTCCGGCCGCGCCAACCAGCTGGCACGTGCAGCGGCGCTTCAAATTGCCGAAAATCCGGGTCTCGCCTACAACCCCCTGTTCATTTATGGCGGGGTGGGATTGGGCAAGACGCACCTGTTGCAGGCAATCGGCAATACCGTGCGCAATGCCAATCCGGCTGCCCGCATCAACTACATTCATGCCAACGATTATGTCGACGACGTCGTCAAAGCCTATCTGAACAAGCAATTCGACGACCTCAAGCGCCGCTACATGTCGCTCGACCTGCTGCTGGTTGACGACATCCAGTTTCTGGCGAAGAAGGATCGCACCCAGGAAGAGTTTTTCTACGTTTTCAATTCCCTGATCGAAAACAAGAAGCAGATCGTCATCACCTGCGATACCTTTCCAAAAGAAATCACCGGCCTCGACGATCGTCTCAAATCACGATTTGCCTGGGGCCTAACCGTTGCCGTCGAGCCACCCGAACTGGAAATGCGGGTTGCCATCCTGCTCGCCAAGGCCCAAAGCGAAAACGCAAACCTCGACGAGAACGTCGCTTTTTTCATCGCCAAACAGGTGCGGTCGAATGTGCGCGAGCTGGAAGGCGCGCTGAAACGCGTGATCGCCTTTTCACGTTTCCATGAAAAGCCGATTACCCTGGAACTGGTCAAGGAAGCGCTGCGCGATTTGATTGCCTCAACCTCGCGCATGGTCTCCATCGAAAATATCCAGAAGACAGTCGCCGATTTCTACAAGATCAAGGTCGCCGACATGTACTCGAAAAAGCGTACGCGCAATCTCGCTCGCCCGCGCCAGATTGCCATGGCACTGGCCAAGGAACTGACCAACCAGAGCTTGCCCGAAATCGGCGAATCCTTCGGCGGCCGCGATCACACCACGGTCATCCACGCTTGCCGAAAAGTTGCCGAATTACGCGAAACAGAAGCGGATATCGGGCGCGATTACCTGGTGTTGCTACAAACCCTGACAGGCTGAGGATGAAATGTGGACAAGCCACCCCCTTGCTCAAGAATGGACAAAACTATCCCCAACCGTACCGTTCGAGGCAACACTTACGCACAGTGTTCAAATCGTATAAGCGATTGTTTTATAAAAATTAATCAGGCTATCCCCAGAAAAAGAGCACATTGATTACGAATCTCAGGAAGATATAAATGCTATTAGTACAAAGCGAACGCAATGCATTGCTGGCTCCCCTTTCTGCAACGGTCGGGGTGGTCGAGCGACGTCATACGCTACCCATACTTTCCAACCTGTTGCTCGAAAGAAAAGCCGATTCGCTGACACTGCTTGCGACGGATCTCGAATTGCAGATCAGCACCCAACTGGATAGCGCCAAGAGCGGTGAGAATTTTGCAGTGACGGTTGCCGCCCGCAAGCTGTTCGATATCGTTCGAGCCCTGCCGGAAACTGCCAAGGTCAAGATCGACAGCAAGGACAGCCAGGTCGTCGTCAGCGCCGGCAAGTCGCGATTCACCCTGCAAACCCTGCCGGCAGCGGATTTTCCGCGTATGGAAACCGGAGCTGGCCTGGGGGACGAGATCAGCCTGCCGCAAAAGACCTTGAAACGCCTGCTGCAGCTGGTTCAGTTCGCCATGGCCAGCCAGGATATTCGCTACTACCTGAACGGCATGCTGCTGGTGCTGGAGGGCAAAACCTTGCGTGTCGTCGCTACCGACGGTCACCGCTTGAGCTATGCCGAGACACAGTTGGAGCAGGAAGCGTCGGCGCGTGAAGTCATCATTCCCCGCAAGACCGTGATGGAACTCTCCAAACTGCTAGGCGATATCGACGACCCCGTCAGCATGCGCATCGGCGCCAACCAGATTACCCTGCGCTTGCCAGGGACCGAGCTGGTCAGCAAGGTCGTTGACGGCAAGTTTCCTGATTACCAGCGTGTCATTCCGGTCAATCAGCCGCGCCATCTCAAGGCCAATCGCCAGCTGGTGATGCAGGCGCTGCAGCGCGCGTCGATTCTTTCCAACGAAAAATTCCGTGGCGTGCGCCTGGTGATGAGCGAGAACACGCTCGGCATCGTCTGCAACAACAACGAGCAGGAAGAGGCAGCGGACGAAATCGAGGTTCAGTATCAGGGCGATCCGCTGGATGTCGGCTTCAATGTGACTTATCTGCTCGACGGCCTGGGGGCGCTCAATACCGAGGAGGTCACCCTTTCGCTGGGGGACGCCAACAGCAGCATGCTGTTGACCAGTGAAGCCGAACCCGGCTTCAAGTATGTCGTGATGCCGATGCGCATCTAGATGCCAATCGCCAACAGCACATTTTTTCCTGCAATCAAACATTGGGTACAGCATGAGCGATAAGCCAGACAACGCCAACGGCGGTTACGACGAAGACAGCATCCAGCAGTTGGAAGGTCTGGAAGCGGTGCGCAAGCGCCCTGGCATGTACATCGGCGACACCTCCGATGGCACAGGCCTGCACCACATGGTCTTCGAAGTGCTGGACAACGCGATCGACGAAGCGCTGGCCGGCTATTGCGATGACATCAAGGTCATCATCCACCCTGACAACTCGATTTCGATTTCCGACAATGGCCGGGGCATACCGGTGGGTATCAAGTTCGACGACAAGCACGAACCCAAGCGCTCGGCTGCCGAGATCGTCATGACGGTGCTGCACGCTGGTGGCAAGTTCAACCAGAACAGCTACAAGGTCTCGGGCGGTTTGCATGGCGTTGGCGTGTCGTGCGTCAAC
>JBAPWR010000523.1:0-2056 GCA_049283775.1 Thiobacillus sp. | reverse complement strand
GGTCTGGAATATGGATGCGAGCATCAGCATGCCGCTGCCGGCGACGCACCAGGCTACGATCGCGCTCACGGCGGCGGTGCGGAAATCATCAGTGCGCTGTCAGCAGCCAGCCGAACAGCGCCGCGAGCGCGAGCAATCCGATGGTCGCGGCCGGCCAGCGCCGAATCCCCTGGTCGGCCTGTTCGAACGCGACGCCCACCGAAGCCGCGCCGCGCCGCATCGGGCCATCAGTGGCGGCGCGTCCGCCGGCAAACAGGGGCCGCCGCGACAGGCCCAGCGCGAGGGCGGCACCCCCGAGAAACACCAGCAGCGTCGCTCCCAGTTCCGCGGGCGCCAGCGGGTTCGAAATCAGTTTCTCCGGCAGCGGCAGGGCGGCGAACGCCAGCAGCAGCGAGCATAGCGCGAGCGCCAGCGCGGCGAATTCCGACAGCCGGGCAACGCGCTTCACGGACGGCAGGGGAGCGGACGGGCGGCGCAGGGCATTGGCGAGCACCAGTACGACATAGCCGGCGGTGAATACCGCACCGCCCTGCAATACCATCGTCCACCACCATTGCCCGCTGCCGTCAGCGGCATCGAGCAGGAGCTTCTTCGCGACATAGGCGCCGCTCGGCACCACGCCCATCAGGGCCAGGCCTGCCAGGGCAAACGTGAGCACGGTGATCGGCATGGCGCGCGCCGTGCCGGCGAGGTCGGCAATGCGGTCGTGGCCGAGCGCGGCATAAACGAGGCCCGCCGCCATGAACATGGCGGCCTTGGCGGTGGCATGCGAAACCGCCTGCAACAACCCGCCGCTCAGGGCCGTGCCGTGTTCCAGCGTGCCACCGACGGCATCGAAGGCGAGCGGAAACATCAGGAACAGGTAGCCGATCTGCGCGATGGTCGAATAGGCGACCAGCAACTTCAAGCGCTCCTGCCGCAGCGCGACGACGCTGCCGACGACGATGGCCGCCGCCCCCAGGCCAGCGAGCAGCTGGGCTGCCGAGAGCGTCACCACGCCGGGCATCACGTCGAACCAGAGCCGCACCACCAGGAACCACGAGCCCTTGATCACCAGCGCCGAAAGCACCGCACTGGCGGCGGCGGGTGCGCCGGCATGTGCCGGCGGTAGCCACAGGTGCAGCGGGAAGAGGGCGGTCTTGGCGAGCAGGCCCACCGTCATCAGCGCCACCACGGTCCAGGCGATGGGCTCGGGGCGGATGCGTTCGGCCAGCAGTGTGATGTCGAGTGTTCCGTAGGCGCCGTACAGCAGTACCGCGCCCAGCAGGTAGAGCAGGGAGCCGGCCAGCGCGAACAGCAGGTAGCGCAGCGCGGCGCGCAGCGTTTCGCCGCGACCGTCGAGGCAGACCAGCGGCACGGCGGAAAAGGTCAGCAGTTCGAGTGCGACGTAGAGCGTGAACAGGTCGCCGCTGACGAAGACGAGGTTGAGCGATCCCCACACCGCGAGCAGCAGCAGCCAGAACGTGAACGGCGCGCGTGCCTCCGCTGCGCCGGCGACGCTGCCGAAGTCGCTCCGCGCATAGAGACCGATGCCGCAGATGACCACTGCGACGGCAAGCATCATCACCACCGAGAGGGTGTCCGCGCGCAAGGCAATGCCGAGTGGCGGCGCCCAGCCGCCCAGCAGATAGACGATTGTCTCGCCCGATTGCAGCAGCGTGGCGGCAAGACCAGCTGCGATGGCCAGCCCGGCGGGCAGCGTCAGCGCCGCCACGTGCTGCGCATGGCGGCCACCGAGCATCAAGCCGACCAGCACGCCGACGAACGGCACAAGCACCGCCATGACGAGCAGGATGCCGCCAGGCGTGGTCAGCATTGCGGCTGCCGGCAGGAAGGCGGCGTGTCAGGCATCGTCGGTCCCTGCCTGCACCTTGTCCGGTGCATCGGAAGCGAGCGTGACCGATCCGGTCTCGTCGAACAGCCGCAGCAGCAGCGCGGCTGCGAGCGCGGTGGCGGAAAACGCCACGACGATGCCGGTGATCAGCAAGGCCTGCGGCACCGGGTCGCCGCCCATGCCGGCGGCGGCGCCGCGCCGTGCGATGGCGCCGAACAACAT